>DATJBR010000025.1:0-8985 GCA_035515255.1 Lysobacter sp.
CCCGAACTCGGAAGTGAAACGCACACGCGCCGATGGTAGTGTGGCTTAAGCCATGCAAGAGTAGGTCATCGCTGAGCATTTACACCGAAGGCCGGACCCCGAAAGGGTCCGGCCTTCTTCTTGGGCGCGATCCGGAAACACGACCACCGGAAAACAAAACAACGGCGCCCCTGGTACGAGGCGCCTGGTGGGTGGTGCCCGTCCGTCAGAGGCCGCGCACCGACGGACGATGCGTTTGTTTGGCGCGACTGCCGCATGTTGGGCAGCGCAGGAGAGAGCCGGTTGACCCGGCGCGCTGGTCTGGTGCCCGCCGCGCGGAAGGTTGCAGCCGGTACGTCGCGGTGCGTCGGTACCGCTGCTGTCAGAGCAGTTGGGGCGGCTCGCCGCCGATGATGACCACGTCGGCGGGGCGCCGGGCGAACAGGCCCACACTGACGACGCCGGGAATCTGGTTGATTGCGGACTCCATGGCGACCGGATCGGTGATCGCCAGTCCGTGGATGTCGAGGATCAGGTTTCCGTTGTCGGTGACGACCCCACGGCCAGCGATATCCTGGCGCCAGACGGGCTGGGCGCGAGTCATGCCGAGTATCTCCCGGGCGACCAGACTGCGGGCCATCGGAATGACTTCGACCGGCAAGGGAAAGCGTCCGAGGATATCCACCCGTTTGGCGGGATCAATGATGCAGACAAATTTCGCGCTGGCCTCGGCGATGATCTTTTCGCGCGTCAGTGCGGCACCGCCGCCCTTGATCAGGCGCTTATGGGGGTCGCATTCGTCGGCGCCATCGACATAAAGGGGCAGTGGGCCGGTGGCATTCAGATCGAACACCTCGATGCCATGGGAGCGCAGACGCTGGGTGCTCTGTTCCGAGCTGGAAACCGCTCCCTTGATCCGCTCCTTGATCCGGCCGAGTGCATCAATGAAATAGGCAACGGTGGACCCGGTGCCGACGCCGACGATCATGCCGTCTTCCACATAATCGATGGCTTTTTCGGCGGCCAGGCGCTTGGCTTCGGACATCTTCGGTTTACTCGAGGGAAAGGAGGTATCGGTATTGTGCGGCGGACACCGGGAATACCGACAGTCGGTTCCCTCGTCGTATCAGGGCGAATTCTTCGCCCAGCTCATCGGCGTGCTGCTTGATCTCGTCCAGTGAAATGGTGCGCGAGAGCTTGCGTTCGAAGGCGATATCGACCAGTTGCCAGCGCGGTTCTTCGCGGGTGGCCTTGGGATCGTGATACGGCGACTTCCGATCGAACTGGGTGTCATCCGGATACGCCGGGCTGGCAACGGTAGCGGTGCCGACGATGCCCGGGATCTTGGTGTTTGAGTGGTAGAACAGCACCCCATCGCCAACGCGCATGGCATCGCGCATGAAATTGCGGGCCTGGTAATTGCGTACGCCATTCCAGGGCTCCGTACCGACGCGTTGGAGGTCATCGATCGAAAACGCATCGGGCTCGGACTTCATCAACCAGTATCGACGGCGCGGTGTCATGGGATCTCCGGCTTCCGGAATTCGTGGGTGCGTGACTCGGTGCAGACGGCGTCCAGCGCAACGTCCCAGTCGGCCGTATCAAGTGGTGCGTCGACCTGTTGGGTCGAAAATGCAGCGCCGATCAGCCAGGGCGGCGCAGGCTGACGCTGCCGGAAGGCGAAGCTTCGGTCGTACCAGCCCCCGCCCATGCCCAGGCGCTCGCCCCTCGCGTCAAAGCCGACCAATGGCAGAACCACGAATGCCATGTCTTCCGGAGCGAGATGGGAAGCCGGTTCAACGGCGGGCTCCGGAATACCATAACGGTTGCTGGTGAGCGGATCGCCTGGGCGCCAGGGAGCGAAAGCGAGTCGGTCACCTGCGATCACCGGCAGGCAATAGGTGCAGCTGGCCGGAAGCTGGAGTTGCCAGGCATGCAAGGCGATTTCGCCATCCATGGCCCAATAGCCGGCGACATGCCCGGCACGCGGTGCAAAGGGCAGGGCAAGCAGGCGTTCGGCGATCCGTTCGGCGGCGGCAATGCGTTCTGCCGCCGGCAGGGCGTGCCGGCGCGCGCGCAACTGGCTACGAAGATGTTGGCGTTGCGCCGCAAGCTCGACGGTCATCCAGCATGGTCCTGATCGGTTGGCCTGGTCGGGTGGGCGTCACAGGTCGGGGCACGATCCGGCACGAAAACCGGTTCTGGAAGCCTGTCGGTCAACCGTGGATGGCCTGCCGGGAAAATAGAATCCTCCGCCGATGGCGATGCGCGCGAAACGACCTTGAACCCGTGGTTCAAGTGGGAACGCTTGGAGACCTTCGGGCTTCCCGCTACCAGGGCGGACTTGCACGCCGGGCCTCCGTTGCATCCCCGCGGTCGCAATTAAGGGACAAGGCGAATGTTTGCGCACGCTGTCGTCCACAGCAGAGGACGTGGACCGAGTATAGCGCGGACATCCCGATTCCGGGGTCGATAGACGGGACCCGTGTTCAGTTCGAGGCGGTGTCGAACAGGCCGTCGAGCTTGCGATTCAGGTCCCCCAGGGTTCGCGCGAGTTCGCGATCGGTCCCGCTGTTTTCGGCGCGAACCTGCTGCAGTTCGTGGGCCAGGTTGAGAGCGGCCAGCACCGCGACGCGGTCAAGTGCCGCCATGCGATTGCCACCGCGGATTTCGCGCATCTTGCTGTCGAGCAGCTTGGCTGCAGCCTGCAGGCTGTCGCGCTCATCGGGTTCGCAGCCTACGGTGTATTCACGATCCAGCAGGCGGATGACGACGGGCTGATTGGCGCTCACGTGTGCTGCTCCAGTGACTTCAACCGCAAGATCATGCCCTCGACCCGGGTGCGGGCCTGTTCGTTCTTGGCCAGCAGCGCAGCGCGTTCGCCGGAGAGGGTTTCCTGTTGCTGACGCAAGCTGCGGTTTTCTTCCTGCAGGCGGGCCATGCGGTCGGCGAGTTGATCGACGCGCTCAAGCAGGGCTTGCATTTGATTGAGCAGTTCGGTGCGATCCATCCGGGCACGATAGGCAGAGGGTAGGGGGCGGTCAAGAAGACGGGTGACGGAGCCTGGTGATCCGGTTCAGCCGCCGGGTTCAACCAGCAGGCGATTCGGCCGGTGCGGGTGCGTTGGCGTGCTGGTGCAGGAAGGCGCGCAACTGATCCGACGGCATCGGTCGTGCCAGCCAGAAGCCCTGGATCTCGTCGCAACCGTGCCGACGCAGGAATTCCGCCTGCTCGTGATTCTCAACGCCTTCGGCCACCACGATGAGGCCCAGCGAATGTCCCATCGCGATGATGGTGCTGGTAATGGCGGCATCGTCGACGTCGTGGGCGAGATCGTCGATGAACTCCTTGTCGATCTTCAGCATCGTGATCGGCAGTCGTTTGAGGTATGACAGCGATGAATAGCCGGTTCCGAAATCATCAATCGCCAGGTTGACACCAAGCTGGCGGAACTCCTGGAGTGTGGCGGCAGTTTCGACCGGATTGGCCATCAGCACGCTTTCGGTCAGCTCCAGCTCCAAGTGGTTGGCGGGAATGCCGGTCTCGGCGAGCACGCGCGTGACCAACTGGGGAAAGTCGCCGCGCAACAGTTGCAACGAAGACACGTTCACCGCCACGGGTACGTCCATCAGCCCATCCGCGCGCCAGTGCCTGAGTGCGTGGCAGGCTTCCCGCAATGCCCATTCGCCGATCTCCAGGATCATCCCCGACTCCTCGGCAAGCGGGATGAACTGCGAGGGTGGGATCTCTCCGTGCACGGGGCTGTGCCAGCGCAACAACGCCTCAACGCCGGTGATGGTGTTGTTGAACAATGACAGCCGGGGCTGGAACACCAGCGACAGCTCGCCACGATCCAGCACCGTGCGCAACGCAGCGGAAAGCGTGGCGCGCCGATGCACTTCCACGTCCATCGTGTCGACATAGCGCATGAAGGTTCGCCGGCCGACGGCCTTGGCCCGATACATGGCGGTGTCGGCGTGCTTGATCAGGTCGCTCGCGATCTGCGCATCGTCCGGGTAGAGGCTGATGCCGATCGATGGGGAAATCACCACGTCGTGGCGATGCTCGAACTCCAGCGGTGCCTCGAACGCGGCAATCAGTTCGCCTGAGACCTTGTCGGCCTGGGCCGCGTCATCGAGCTCTTCGAGGACCACCATGAACTCGTCGCCGCCCAGCCGTGCGACGGTCTGGCGGGCACCGATGACGCGCTGGATCCGGTTTGCCGCAGCACGCAGGATGCGGTCGCCCGCGGCATGGCCCAGTGAGTCATTGATGTCCTTGAAGCGGTCCAGGTCCAGGAACAGCACGCCGATCCGTTTCTGGCTGGCACGCGCACGCACGATGGCCGCGGCCAGTCGCTCCAGCAGCAGCGTGCGGTTGGGCAATCCCGTCAGCGGGTCGTAGTTGGCCAGATAGCGCAGCTCCTGCTCGGTCCGTTTCTGGTCCGTGATATCGCCAAGCACGGCGACGTAATGGTTGTGCCGGCCCTTGTCCTGGACCACGACGCTCATCTGCAGCCAGCACAGGAACTCGCTGCCATCCTTGCACTGCTGCCAGACCTCGCCCGACCAGCGGCCATCGCGGCGCAGCTCGCTACGCAGCTGCAGGTGGAAGTCGGGCTCATGGCGGCTGCTGTCGAGCAGGCTGGTGGAACGGCCGACCACTTCAGCCTGCTGATAGCCGGTCATCCGGCTGAAGGCGGGATTGACCGAGATGAAATGGAAGTCCTGGTCGAACACGGCGACCGCCTCGGCCATGCTGCGCAGGACTTCGCTGGCGATCCGCCGCTCGCGCTCCGCGTTGCGGTTGGCAGTGACGTCGCGGGCGGTACCGGCGACCCTCAGCGCGCGGCCATCCGCATCGCGCTCGACCACCCGTCCGCGGGCGCGTACCCAGTACCAGTCGCTGTCACCGGCATTGCGCGCACGGTGTTCGGACATGAACAGTGCGGTTTCGCCACGCAGGTGCCGGCGCATGATCGCCTTGACCTGGGGCAGGTCGTCGTCATGGATCAGCAGGTCGTTGGAAACCTGGCGCTCCACGCTGATTTCCGGTCGCGTGCTGGACGACTCGTGAACCTGCATGCGGTGCATTTCCTGGCGGCTCAGATTGAAGTCCCAGAACTGCTCTCCCGATGCCCATAGCGCCAGTTTGAGATGTTCATCGCGTTCGCGGAGCTGCCTGAACCAGTTCTGCTCGTGCTGCCGGCGCCGGCGCTGGTTCCACCCCAGGGTGATCGCCAGCACCAGCATCGTAAGCAGGAAAAGACTGATGACCAGCGGGTGACGCCACCATGGCAAGGCGACTTCCACCGGTATCTGCAACTCGTTCGGGCTCCAGACGCCGTCCCGGTTGGTGGCCTGGGCACGGAATGTATAAGCGCCCGGCGGCAGGCGGGTGTAGGTGATGGCCGACTGCGTGCCGTTGTCGATCCAGCCGCGGTCGAAGCCTTCCATCCGGTAGCGGTAACGGATATTCGCGGCCGGGGCGAAGTCGAGTGCGCCGATCCGCAGGCGCAGGATGTGGGCGCCATCAGGGACATCCAGCCGCATCGGTTGCCACAATGCACTGGCATCGGTCGGGGTGTCGGCGCCGATTTTTGCCGACAGCAATCGCAAAGGCGGCTGATAGGTGGAATCCTTCACCTTTGCCGGATCGAACAGGTTCAGCCCGCGCACACCGCCCATCGCGATCCGGCCATCGGCCAACGTGGTGGCCGCACCGCCATTGAACTCCAGGTCCTGCAAGCCGTCGGCGAGGCCGTAGACCCGGACATGGCCGGCGTCGATATCCAGTCTCACCACGCCGGTATCGGTCCCCAGCCACAGCTCACCGGGCGTGGCGGGGCTTTCGGCGATGTTGAACACCGTCACGTTGGGCCGTTCGTTGAATGCGTCAGTCAGGGGCTGAATGAAGTCGACGCCGCCGTCCGGACGATCCACGGCCTGGCTCAGTCCGGAGTGGGTACCGATCCAGATCGAACCATCCGATGTTTCGTGCAACGCTCTTACGAGATTTCCCGGCAGGCTGCGCTCCTGGCTCGGGTCGTGGCGGAAGTGCTTCAGCGTGCCGCTGGCGGGATCGAGTCGGTCGACGCCATCGCCGGTGCCGATCCAGATCCGGCCCTGGCGATCCTCCAGCAATGCCCGCACGCGAGGGTGGGACAGCTGGCGGCCATTCAAGCCCCCCTGGTTGCTGTAATCCAGCGACAATTTGCCGCTGCCGGGGTGGTAGGTGAGCGCGCCCATCTCGCCGGTACCCAGCCACAGGTTGCCGTGGCGATCGACGAGGATCGAATCCAGGCCGACGTCACTGAATTCTCCCAGGTCGATCTTTTCCACTTGGCCGGTGTCGGGAGACAGGCGCAGGAGCCCGGCGGTGGTGGCCAGCCAGAGCCGGCCATCGCCGACATCCGCGATTCCGATGGTTTCCGGCGCATTGCCGGCAGTGACGGGAAGGCGACCGGTCCAGTCCTCGAAGTGGTCTTGCGCGACGTCGTAGCGCAGCAGGCTGGCGTGGTCGGTGCTGATCCAGAGGACGTCTTTCTCGGTGCCCTCATGGATCGCGCGGATGCTGTCGTTGGCGGCTGGGCCGTCGGCGAGTCGGCTCTTCTGATCGAAGATGTACGGGAAACGGGCACCGCGCGGATCGGTGACCGCCACACCGCGCAGCAGGCCGCCGATCCACAGCATGCCGCCCTGGTCCACCAGCAGGCTGCCGACCGTATCCTCCGGCAGCCCCGCATCCACTGCCGCCATCTGGTTGATGCGGCGGACACCTCCCGTGGCCACGTCGAAGCGCCGCAGCCCATCGCCAAGGACCGAGAACCACAGGCTGCCATCCGGGGCCTGCACCAGCGCCCGGACATTCGCCGCGACTTGGCCTCCGGCCATGGGCCAGGCCTGTTCCAGTTCGCCGTCGGGCTGGACGCGGAACAGCCCGTCGCTGCGGCCCACCCAGAGTTGCCCATCGCCGTCCAGCAACAGGCTGCTGGTCACCGCCCGGTCGCCGACCCGCCGCCACTGGCCGTCGGGCTGGACCTGGTAAAGACCGGTGGAGTTGGTGTACCAGATGGTTCCGTTGCTGTCGGCGACCAGTTGCTGGATCGACATCACGCGCAACTCGTTCGGTTCCAGCCGGATGATCTTTTCGCGTTGACCGGTGGCCGGATCGAACCGGTCCAGCCCGGCAAGCGTGCCGACCCACAGCTTGCCGTCCCGCGGCAGCACCGCCATGACCTGGCGTTCGGCCTGACTGACATTCCGACCGAGACCCGCGGAAAAACGTTCGATACGTCCGGTGCCCAGATCGATGCGCGCCAGGAACTGCGAATACGAACCGACCCACAGCGCGCGGTCGCCTTCCAGTGCCAGTGAAGTCACCAGACTGTCCGGCAGGCTGGCCGGATTGCGGGAGTCGTTCCGGTAGGAGGTGTAATGCTGGCCGTCGTAGCGGTGCAGGCCGCCCTGGGTGCCGACCCAGACAAACCCCTGCGGGTCCTGGATCATCGTGGTGACGGTGTTCTGGGCCAAGCCCTGATCGCTGCCGATCCGGGTGAAGTAATAATCGCGCACGGTGGCGTGAGCGGTGGACGGTAGTGCCATTCCAAGCACTGCACAGGCGATCAGGCCCGCGCAGAGGCGGCCAAGCAGCAGCGTTGTCAGAGAAAAATCGTGGTGCACGTCACCGCCGCACTTGGTGGGCAACGAGCAGTGTAGGCACGCGCTCATGTCGGCAACAAGCTTCTGCGCCGGTGCAGGCCGGTCACGTTGGTAAACTGCAGCTCCATTAACGCGGTGATGGTCCATGTCGCAGAACAATCCCCCGCTCGAACTTCCGCCCTGCTCCGAGGTGGAAGCTGAAATCCGGCGTCTGTCCCTGTCCAGTCCGGCCTCCGAACTGCATGGAGCGCTATGCGGTTGGCTGGCCGGTGGCGGCGAGGATGTGCGGCAGTGGCCCGCCAGAGTGCTGGTCGATGACAGTATTCCCGTGCCCGGGGAAGGCAGCCCGCTGGATCGGCTTCGCCTGGCCAGTGCGGCGCAGCTCGCCGATCGCAGTTTCGACTTCGCCTTGTTGCTGCCCGATGCCGACAGTTCCCTGGCCGTTCGCAGCGGCGCGTTGTTCGACTGGTGCCGGGGCTTCCTGGGCGGGTTTGGCCTGGCAGCCGGTGCGAACCCTCCTTTGTCGGAGGAAAGCACGGAGGCGCTGGGCGACCTCGCCAAGCTGGCCGCCGCGCAGCCACAGGAGGATGGCGACGAGGAAGATGAAGCGGCGCTGGTGGAGATCGAGGAGTTCGTGCGTGTGGCCACATTGCTGCTCCATGGCGATTGCGTACTGGCGGCGCAGCACCGGCAACGGTTGAACTGACATGACTGCCCCCCTGAGCATGCCGGCCAAGGCCCTTGCGCGGCGGCGCAAGCTGCTGATGCAGGCTGCCGGCGAGGACACGATCCTGATCCTGCCTGCGGCATTGCAGCGCATCCGCAACCGCGACACGCACTATCCCTATCGGCAGGACTCCGATCTTCTGTACCTGACCGGCTTCCCCGAGCCCGAGGCGGTGCTGGTGCTGGTGCCGGGGCGCGCGCATGGCGAGGCCTTGCTGTTCTGCCGCGAGCGCGATCCCGATCGCGAAGCCTGGGACGGTCCGCGCTTCGGTCCGGAAGGCGCGGTGGAGGCGTTCGGTCTGGACGACGCGTACCCGATCACCGACCTGGACGACATCCTGCCGGGCCTGCTGGAAGGCCGTTCGCGGGTGTATTACCACTTCGGCCGCGACGCCGAGTTCGACCTCAAGCTGATCGGCTGGGTCAACCGGGTGCGCGCGATGATGAAGATGGGCAACAAGCCCCCGCACGAGTTTCTCGAACTGGGCCATCTGCTCGACGAGCTGCGCCTGTTCAAGGACCGCGACGAACTGCGGATGATGCAGCGCGCCGCCGACATCAGCGTCGCCGCGCATCAGGCAGGGATGCGCGCGGTGCGCCCGGGAATGCACGAGTACGA
>DATJBR010000026.1:0-12476 GCA_035515255.1 Lysobacter sp.
GGCACCGAACACCGGCCGCCGCATCACTTTCAGGCGCGACGGCGACAGCTCCAGACCGATCACGAACAGCATCATCACCACACCGATCTCGGACGCGGCCAGCACCGGCTCGGCATTGCGGATCACCCGCAGCCCGAACGGTCCCAGCACGACGCCCGCGGCCAGATACCCCAGCACTGCGCCGAGACCAAAACGACGGAACACCGGCACCGCGATCACCGCGGCGAGCAGGAACACCACCGCCAGTTCAAGACCGCCACTGCTCATGCGCACCTCCGGACAGGGCGATTATGCGGCCGCCGCCTGGGTCGTCGGCGTAACGGGCGCAGGAGGCCCGTGTGGCGGCGGGATTGTGGGAACCCGCCAGCGCGTCGGCTTGTCCGTGAATGCACGCCCCAGTAGGCTCGATCGCTTGTTGCTCTGTGGGAGGAGGAAGTCCGATGCGTCTTTCAGCGGTGATCCTGGCAATCATGATGGTGTGCATCTGGCCGGTGCACGCCGTGGAAAAGCCGGCGCCGGTCTACGAGATCGACGCTTCCGGCACCATCGAGATCGGCCCCGATGGACAGGTGGTCCGGCACGAGCTCGACAAGGGGCAGCCGGCGGCGATCGAGCAAGCGTTGGCGCGCAACATCGAGCAATGGCGGTTCGAGCCGATCGTCGTGGACGACAAGCCGGTGATCGCCAAGACCCGCATGCGCCTGGCGATCGAGGCATTGCCGACGGCCAATGAGGACTACCAGCTGCGCATCCGAGGGGTGTGGTTCGGCGAGCCGGGAAGAAGTGCGCACGACATGAGGCCGCCGCAGTATCCGCGCGATGCGGTGTACGCCGGCATCGGTGCCAAGGTCGTGCTGGTGCTGCAACTGGATGGGCAGGGCAAGGTGCAGCAGGTGCATGCCGAGCAGGTCAGCCTCGACCGTCTGACGCGCAGCGAGTCGCAGGCCGACCGCTGGCGGAGCATGTTCGCCAGGACCAGCATCGAGACGGCCGCGCGGTGGAAGTTCGACATCAGCGAAACCCTCGCCGGCCAGCCCATCGGCACCAGTGTGCGGGTACCGGTGACCTTCTCCTTGACGGAAGGAAGCCGTCGCCAGGGGCCCGACAATGTCTGGCACAGCTACGTGCCGGGCCCACGCGTGCCGGCACCGTGGATCGTCGGTACCGCGGTCGCCAGCCAGGACGTGGACTCGCTGAAGGACGGCGATGTGCAGGCGCTGGATTCGCACTTCAAGCTGAAGAACGACCTGATCGGCAGCGTGCTGTGAGCGCGTTGTTCACCTGACCAGCGTTTGCTGATGGCGCGGGCCGGTCGATACCGGCCGTGTTGCCGGCAGAGATCCGCCCGCACCGACCCTTCCGGTCCTCACCCATAAAAAACGCCCCGCGATGCGGGGCGTCCTGTTTGTTGCGCGATGTTGCGATCAACGCTTCATCGAGGAGAAGAACTCGTCGTTGGACTTGGTGCTCTTCATCTTGTCGAGCAGGAACTCCATCGCGCCGATCTCGTCCATGCCGTGCAGCAGCTTGCGCAGGATCCAGATCTTCTGCAGCAGTTCGGGCTCGATCAGGTAGTCCTCGCGGCGGGTGCCGGAGCGGTTGATGTCGATCGCCGGGTACACGCGCTTCTCGGCGATGCGGCGGTTCAGGTGGACCTCGGAGTTGCCGGTGCCCTTGAACTCCTCGTAGATCACCTCGTCCATCTTGCTGCCGGTGTCGACCAGCGCGGTGGCGATGATGGTCAGGCTGCCGCCTTCCTCGACGTTGCGCGCCGCGCCGAAGAACCGCTTCGGGCGGTGCAGGGCGTTGGCGTCGACACCGCCGGACAGCACCTTGCCCGAGCTGGGCAGGACGTTGTTGTAGGCGCGCGCCAGGCGGGTGATCGAGTCGAGCAGGATGACGACGTCCTTCTTGTGCTCGACCAGGCGCTTGGCCCGCTCGATCACCATCTCGGCGACCTGCACGTGGCGGCCGGCGGGCTCGTCGAACGTCGAGGAGATGACCTCGCCGCGCACGGTGCGCTGCATCTCGGTGACTTCCTCGGGCCGCTCGTCGATCAGCAGCACGATCATGTGCACGTCGGGATGGTTGTGGCTGATCGCGGTGGCGATCTGCTGCATCATCATCGTCTTGCCGGCCTTGGGCGGGCTGACGATCAGCGCGCGCTGGCCCTTGCCCTGCGGCGCCATCAGATCGAGGATGCGGCCGGTGATGTCCTCGGTGGAGCCGTCGCCGCGCTCCAGGGTGAACTTGCGGCGCGGGAACAGTGCGGTCAGGTTCTCGAACAGCACCTTGTTCTTGGACGCTTCCAGCGGCTCGCCGTTGATCGTGTCGACGATCGACAGGGCGAAGTAGCGCTCGCCATCCTTGGGGAAGCGGATGCGGCCCGACAAATGGTCGCCGGTGCGCAGGTTGAAGCGGCGGATCTGGCTGGGCGAGATGTAGGTATCGTCCGGGCCGGCCAGGTAGCTGGCCTCTGCCGCGCGCAGGAAGCCGAAGCCGTCGGGCAGGATTTCCAGCACGCCGTCGGCGGCGACGCCTTCGCCGTGGCGGGTCAGCACCTTCAGTACCGCGAAGATGACGTCCTGCTTGCGCGCGCGGGCGACGCCTTCGGAGATGTTCAGCTGCTCGGCGATTTCCAGCAGCTTGTAGGCCTGCATCCGCTTCAGGTCGCCCAGCGAGTACTGCGGGAAGCCCTCGGGCACCTGCGGGTTGGCGCGCGGGACGAAGGTCTCGTTGCCGCCGTCATCGCTGGGCAGGCCGTCGCGGTTGCCGCCACCGCCGCCGCCACCGCCACCCTTGCGCTCGCCACCACGGTCGCGCTTGTTGCGGAAGCGCTCGCGGCGGTTGTTGCTGCGGCCACCTTCCTGGTCGCGGTTCTGGCCTTCACGCGGGCCCTGGCCTTCGCGATGGTGCTCGCGCGGCTGGCCGGAGGGCTCGCCATTGCCGGCGTCGTTGCCCGGATTGGGGCCGGCCTGACTGGAGCTGGCTTGATTGGAACTGGCCTGACCGGAGCCGGTGTTGCCCGATGCGGTGGACTCCGCGGCGGCGGGTACCTTGTTCGGTTGGTTCACCGGCGGCACATTGCCGGCCGCGGCCGTTGGCTGGCTTGCGGACGGCGGTGCGCCAGCAGGCGGCGCTGTCGCCGGTGCGCTGGTGGCCTGTGTGCGGGCGGGAGCGCTGGCGCTCACGGCCGGTGCACTCGTCGCGATCGGGGCTGCGGCAGTCGCAGGGGGCTTGGGAGCGGCAGGCGGCGCGACTGGCGCGACTGGCGCGGCCGTGGCCTTGGGCGCCGTTGCAGCCGGCGCTTCCGCCTTGGGTGCGGCGGTCTTGGCCGGTGCGGCGTCGGCGATGGCCTTGCTCACGCGCGGCTTGCGCACGCGCTTTTCGGCGATGTCGCCGGCGTCGGGGATGTTGTCGGACAAGCGGGTATTCCTCGCTAAGCGGCGAGCGCCCGCGATGGGCGGGCGAAGCGTCAGGGACGTGGGGTTTCGAGATGGGTGCGGCGGGGAACGGGCTCGCGGGCCTTCGATCAGTCGATTCCGATCAGTCAATCAATGAGCCGCGTGGCCGTTCAGGCACCGGGTCCTGCGAAACTAGCACTGCGTCATGGCGGCCGCAAGTAGTGTGGCTACGCGCAGCCGCTGGATGGTTCAGCTGCGCGCGGAATCATTGCCATGCAACAAGGTGGCCTGAGCCGCTCAGAGCGCCTTGTCGATCATCGCCGCCAGCTGCGCCTTGCCGACCGCGCCGATCTGGGTTTCCTGCACCTGGCCGTCCTTGAACAGCAGCAGCATCGGTATCGAACGCACGTGGTACTTCATGGCGGTGGCGCGGTTGTGGTCGACGTTGATCTTGGCGATCTTGACCCGTCCGGCATAGGTCTCGGCCAGGTCGTCCAGTGCCGGCGCGATCATCTTGCACGGGCCGCACCACTCGGCCCAGAAGTCGACCAGGACCGGTTCGGACGACTGCAGTACGACGGTGTCGAAATCGGCATCGCCGACCTGGATGGTTTTGTCGCTCACGTGATTCTCCTGCGATGGGGCGAACACCGGCGGCGGATTGCGCCGGGTTTTGGAAGGGGGCTTGCGTTAAACTGGGGCGTTTCGCGACGGCTTCAAGCCCTCGCACGCTGCGGTCAGGGACGAAACTGACCGACCTCGGCAGTCTGCTTGGCAGCTGCCACCCACGCAAGCGCAGTTCTGCGCGCGGATCCCCGGGATTTTATGACTGACCGCATGAGCGACAAGCCTTTAACCGATATCACCTTCGATTCCTTCGACCTGCATCCGCGCCTGTTGGCGGGGTTGGAGTCGGCCGGATTCACCCGCTGCACCCCGATCCAGGCAATGAGCCTGCCGGTCGCGCTGAAAGGCGGCGACGTTGCCGGCCAGGCCCAGACCGGCACCGGCAAGACGCTGGCGTTCCTGGTCGCGACGATCAACCGCCTGCTGACCCAGCCGGCACTGGCCGAGCGCCAGCCCGGCGACCCGCGCGCGCTGATCCTTGCGCCGACCCGCGAGCTGGCGATCCAGATCCACAAGGACGCGGTCAAGCTGGGGCCGGAGGTCGGCCTGCGGTTCGCACTCGTTTATGGCGGGGTCGACTACGACAAGCAGCGCGAACTGCTGCAGCAGGGTGTGGACGTGATCATCGCCACCCCGGGCCGGCTGATCGACTACGTCAAGCAGCACAAGGTGGTGTCGCTGCACGCCTGCGAGGTCTGCGTGCTCGACGAGGCCGACCGGATGTTCGACCTGGGCTTCATCAAGGACATCCGCTTCCTGCTGCGGCGGATGCCGGCCTGCACGATCCGTCAGACCCTGCTGTTCTCGGCCACGCTGAGCCATCGGGTGCTGGAACTGGCCTACGAGCACATGAACGAGCCGGAAAAGCTGGTGGTCGAGTCGGAGTACATCACCGCCTCGCAGGTGCGCCAGCTGATGTACTTCCCGTCCGACGAGGAGAAGATCCCGCTGCTGCTGGGCCTGCTGTCGCGCAGCGAAGGCGCGCGCACGATGGTGTTCGTCAACACCAAGGTGTGGGTCGAGCGGGTCGCTCGGGCGCTGGAGAAGGGCGGTTACCGGGTTGGCGTGCTGTCGGGCGACGTGCCGCAGAAGAAGCGGGAGTCGCTGCTGGCGAAGTTCCAGAAGGGCCAGCTGGAAGTGCTGGTCGCCACCGACGTGGCGGCGCGCGGGCTGCACATCGACGGGGTCAAGTACGTCTACAACTACGATCTGCCGTTCGATGCGGAAGACTACGTGCACCGCATCGGCCGCACCGCGCGGCTGGGCGAGGAGGGCGACGCGATCAGTTTCGCCTGCGAACGCTATGCGATCAGCCTGCCCGACATCGAGGCCTACATCGAACAGAAGCTGCCGACCGCGCGGGTCGAGCCCGAACTGCTGGTGTCGCTGCCGCGCCCGGTGCGGGAAAAGGTCGAGGGCGAGGAGCACGAAAGTGTCGGCGCGATCTTCAAGGAAGCGCGTGAGGCGCGAGCCGTCGAGGAGGAGCGTCGCGGCGGCGGTCGCAGCCGCGCGGCCGGTGCGGGTCGCAGCGGTGGGAGCGACCGCAGTCGCAGTGAGGCCGGTAGTGGTCCACGCCGTCCGCGTCGTGCACCTGCAGATACGACCGGTAGCAAGAGCGAGGCAGGCGGTGTTGTTGCCGGGGTTGCCGATGGCCCGGCGCAGGTCGCGACGCCGCATGCGGTCGCAACGCCGGTGAACGGCGCTGCCCCGACCGACGATGCCGCGCGTCCGCCGCGCAAGCGTCGCCGCCGGCGCGGTGGTCGCAGGATCGAGGGCCAGACCGAAGGCCAGCCGCAGGTGCGCAATGGAGAGGGCGTCGCGGGCAAGCCCGGCGCTACGGCTCCTGCTGCGTCGCCTGCCGCGCCGCGTCCGCCGCGGGCCGCGGGCGGCAACGGTGGATCGTCGCGACAGATCCCGGCCAACAAGGTCGTCACCCCGCCCCGTCCTGTGGCATCGGCAGGTGACCAGGGTGGTCTGCTCAACCGCATCGGGCGCGGACTGAAGTCGCTGATCACTCGTGGACCGCGTTCGCAGCACTGAGGTATCGGCTGGATCCGGCCTCCCGGCCGGGTCCGTTGGGGGCAGGGATTGTCAACCCGCTCCATTCAAGACGACGCTCCATGGCCTGCGTCCTAGCCATCTCCACCGCCCCCGCCGATACTTGGCCACAATGATCCGGATGGGCATGCGATGAGCGTTCTTCGCTTCGACAACGTCAGCAAGCAGTACGACGGCGGACGCCAGGCCCTGCACGAGGTCAGCTTCGAGGTCGCCTCCGGCGAGATGCTGTTCGTCACCGGCCACTCCGGCGCGGGCAAGAGCACGTTGCTGAAATTGATCCACCTGGCCGAGCGGCCGACCCGTGGTGCGGTGCTGTTTGCCGACAAGAATCTGCTGCGGGTGCGCGGACGCAAGGTCGCCATGCACCGGCGCGAGGTCGGCGTGGTGTTCCAGGACCATCGCCTGCTGGCCGACCGCACCGTTGCCGACAACGTCGCGCTGCCGCTGGTGCTGCAGGGCCTGCGCCGGGCGGAGATCGTCAAGCGTGTGCGTGCGGTGCTCGACCGGGTCAGCCTGGGCGCGCGTTCGCAGGCGTTGCCATCGCAACTGTCCGCCGGCGAGCAGCAGCGTGTCGGCATTGCCCGGGCGATCGTCGGTGAGCCTGCGTTGCTGGTGGCCGACGAGCCGACCGGCAACCTTGATCCGACCTTGTCCGCCGAGATCATGACGCTGTTCGAATCCCTGCCCGAGCGCGGCACCAGTGTGCTGGTCGCCAGCCACGACCTGGCGTTGGTCAAGCGGATGCGCAAGCGCGTGCTGGTGCTCAATCAGGGGCAGCTGGTGGACGATATTTCGCCGGAGGAGCTGGCCGAGTGAGCACCCACCACAATGTCGCCGCCGCGGCGAAGACGCGCGCGACTACCCACTCGAACACCCACCGCAGCGGACTGGGCACGTGGCTCGACCACCACGCCTACAGCCTGGTGGCCAGTGCCGGCCGGATGCTGCGCAAGCCCTGGTCGACCGCGCTGACCATCGGCGTGATGGCGCTGGCGCTGGCGTTGCCGCTGGGGTTGTGGTCGTCGCTGGCGAACATCGAGCGTTTCGCCGGCGATGTGCAGGAGGCGCGCCGGATCAGCGTGTTCCTGAAGCCCGCGATCGGCCTCGACCGGGCCCGCGCGCTGGCCGACGAAGTGCGCGCGCGCGCCGATGTCGCGGCGGTGGAATGGCGCACGCCCGAACAGGGGCTGGCCGAGTTGAAAAGCGCCACCGGACTGGGCGAGACCCTTTCCAGCCTCGACGGCAATCCGTTGCCGAGCCTGCTGGTGGTGACGCCGGGGGGTGATGAGGCGGCGCTGGCCGCGGCGCTGGCGCAGCTGCCGGAGACCGATGTTGTCCAGCACGATGCGGCCTGGCGCGAACGGCTGGATGGCTGGCTGCGTTTCGGTGGCCGCCTGGCCTGGGTGCTGGCGGCGATGCTCGGCCTGGGTGCCTTGCTGGTGGTGGGCAACACCGTGCGGCTGGACATCCAGCAGCGCACCGACGAGATCGGCGTGCTGCAATTGCTGGGTGCCGCCGATGGTTTCATCCGCCGGCCTTTCCTGTATCTGGGCCTGGGTTACGGCTTGCTGGCCGGCATGCTCGCGCTGGCCTTGCTGACCGCCGCCGACCTGGCATTGCGTGAACCGCTGGCCGAGCTGGCCCGCAGCTACGGCAGCGACTTCGCCCTGCACGGTTTCAGCCTTCCCGCCGCCAGCGCGATCGTGCTCGGCGCCGGGCTGCTGGGCTGGCTCGGGGCGGGCCTGGTGACCGGCCATTACCTGCGCCAGACGCGGCCGACCGACACATGACTGCCCCGGTCGACAACCCGCTCGACACCCCGATCCCCGACGCCATCCCGATGGACGATGCTGCATCCGGCCACCACCTGCGCCACGTGGTCAGCGATGCGCCGCGGGTGATGGTGGTGGATGGCTCCCGGCTGGTGCGCCGGCTGATCGGCGACGTGCTGCAGCGCGAGCTGGAGAACGTCCAGATCGTGCCGTGCGCGAGCATCGAGGAGGCCGGCCTGGCGCTGGCTGCCGGCCCGGTCGACCTGATCACCACATCCTTGGCGCTGCCCGATGGCGATGGCATCGCGTTGGCGCGGACCGTGCGCGAAGCTGCCGGCCAGACCTACGTGCCGGTCATTGTGGTCTCCGGCGATGCCCAGGCGCACCTGGAGTCGCGCCAGTTCACCGAGGACGTCACCGACTATTTCGACAAGTCGCTCGGGCATGCCGCGCTGGCGACGTTCATCCGTGGCTATGTGCAGCCGCAGGCGATTGCCGGCGCGCGCGTGCTGTATGTCGAGGACAGCCGCGTGGTTGCGTTGGCGACCAAACGCATGCTGCAGCGCCAGCAGCTGGAGGTGCTGCATTTCGTCGGCGTGGAAGAGGCGTTGGAGTATCTGGAAAGCCATCGCGGCCAGCCGGATCCCGGCACCGACCTGGTGCTGACCGATGTCTACCTCAAGGGCGAACTGGAAGGCAGCGACCTGCTCGACCGGCTGCGCAACGACTTCGGCTACGGCAAGCGCCGCCTGCCGGTGCTGGTGATGACCGGCGACGCCAACCTGGACAACCAGAGCGCGCTGTTGCGTGCCGGCGCCAACGATCTGGTGCTCAAGCCGATCGAGGAGCGCCTGCTGGTCACCAAGACCCTGTTCCAGTTGCGGCTGGCGAAGCTGGCGTAAGCCATGGATGGCATGACCCAGCACCCGATCAAGCTCGAACCGTCCTGGAAGGCCCGCGTCGGCGATTACCTGCTGCGCGATGACATGCGCGCGTTGTCGGCATTCCTGCGCGAGCGTCGGGCGGCGGGCGCACGTATCTACCCGCCGGGACCGGAGATCTTCGCCGCGTTCGACGCCACCCCGTTCGATGCCGTCAAGGTCGTGATCCTCGGCCAGGACCCGTACCACGGACCGGGCCAGGCGCACGGGCTGTGTTTCTCCGTGCGTCCCGGTGTACCGGTGCCGCCGTCGCTGCTGAACATCTACAAGGAAATCCAGCGCGATCTCGGCATCGCCCCGCCCCGACATGGTTACCTGATGCCCTGGGCCCACCGCGGGGTGCTGCTGCTCAATGCGGTGCTGACGGTGGAAGCCGGTCGTGCCGGCGCGCATCAGGGCAAGGGCTGGGAAGGCTTCACCGACCACGTCGTGGAGACGCTGAACCGCGAGCGCGAGGGGTTGGTGTTTCTGCTGTGGGGCGCCTACGCACAGCGCAAGGGCGCGATTATCGATCGCCAGCGGCACAAGGTCCTCAAGGCCCCGCATCCGTCACCGCTGTCCGCGCATCGCGGTTTCATCGGTTGCGGGCACTTTTCCGCGGCCAACCAGTACCTGTCCCGGCGCGGGCAGGCACCGATCGACTGGTCGCTCCCCGCTTCGCCGGATGAATCGAGTGCGTGACGGCGACGTTGCGGCGGGCTTGATCGGGAACTAACGGCGCGGCTGACAGTCTTTACCTCAAGCTCCCGCGCACCGTTCCGTTAACGGGACACTGTCGTCTGTTTTGAACGATTAGCATGCATCCGTAGAGACTGCTAAAATGCCGACCATGACTGATATCACTGCTTCCAACGCCCTTGTATCCAACAGCCTGCCGGTTCCCAGTGCGCTGGGATCGCTGGATGCCTACATCGGTGCGGTCCACCGCATCCCGGTGCTCAGTGTCGAGGATGAGCAGGCGCTCGCGCGCCGTTTCCTTGGCGAGGAAGACCTCAACGCCGCCCGCGAACTGGTCCATTCCCATCTGCGCTTCGTGGTCCACGTGGCCCGTGGCTACAACGGCTACGGCCTGCCGCTGGGCGACCTGATCCAGGAAGGCAACATCGGCCTGATGAAGGCGGTCAAGCGCTTCGATCCCGACCAGGGCGTGCGTCTGGTCAGCTTTGCGGTGCACTGGATCCGCGCCGAGATGCACGAGTTCATCCTCAAGAACTGGCGCATCGTGAAGGTCGCCACCACCAAGGCGCAGCGCAAGCTGTTCTTCAACCTGCGTCGCAGCAAGAAGCGTCTGGGCTGGATGAATGCCGAGGAAGTGCGCGTGGTCGCCCGTGACCTCAATGTGTCCGAGCGCGAAGTGCTGGAGATGGAGTCGCGTCTGTCCGGCCGCGACATCGGCTTCGATGCGCCCGACAGCGATGACGACGACCGCGCGCCGCCGTCGCCGGTGGCCTACCTGCGCACCGACGATGAGGAGCCCTCGCAGATCTACGAGCGCGAAAGCCAGGAAGACCACCAGGTCGCGTTGCTGCACGAAGGCCTGGCGCAGCTGGACGAGCGCTCGCGTGACATCGTTGCCCGCCGCTGGCTCGGCAACGAGAACAAGGTGACCCTGCAGGAGCTGGCCGACGAATACGGCGTGTCCGCCGAGCGGATCCGGCAGATCGAGGCCAACGCGCTGAAGAAGATGCGCGTGCTGTTCGCGGCGTAACCGACCGCCGCGCCATCGCAGTCAACCGCAACGGCCCGGGAAACCGGGCCGTTTGTGTTTCCACCCCACGCCCATGCCGGACTCGGGAGCCTGCCCCGGCTTTGTCCCGCAAGGGATCTGTTTTGGAGTGTAGGAGCGACGTGGGTCGCGACCCGGCAGAGATCGACTGCGCTACGACGGCTGGTCGCAGCGACGCCCCGGGAATCGAGGCTACGACAGGGTCGCCGTAGCCGGAGCCGCGCCGCCATGCATCGCTGGCGGCGCGGTCGCGACTCACGCCGCTCCTGCGAAAAAGCTCTTCCCCCGCCGTCGCACCGCGCCCCGTGCGCTAGGCTCGCAGCATCCCAGACTGGAGTTGTGCGCATGGCCGAGCAAGAAAAACGCATCGCCCTGCTGATCGATGCCGACAACGCGCCGGCGGCGAAGATCGACGTGATCCTCGCCGAGGTCGCCCGTTACGGCGTGGCCAACGTGCGCCGCGCGTATGGCGACTGGAAGAACCCGCACCTGAAAAGCTGGGAGGCGTGCCTGCACGGGTACGCGATCCGGCCGGTGCAGCAGTTCGCCTACAGCCGCGGCAAGAACGCGTCCGACATGGCGATGGTGATCGACGCAATGGACCTGCTGTACGCGCGCAACCTGGACGGGTTTGCGATCGTGTCCTCGGACGCCGACTTCACTCCGCTGGTGATGCGGCTGCTGACCGATGGCGTCAAGGTCTACGGTTTTGGCGAGAAGAAGACCCCGGACCCCTTCGTCAACGCCTGCTCGAAGTTCACCTATGTCGAGGCGCTTGGCCAGCCCGAGCAGTCCGATGCCACCAGCGTTGCCCAGCCGCGCAGCACCTCCGACCTGCACGGCGATGCGCGGTTGCTGCAGATGCTGCGCAGCGCGGTGGACTCCGCCAGCGGTGACGATGGCTGGTCGAAGCTGGGCGCAGTCGGGCAGCAGATCGGCAACCAGGCATCGTTCGATTCACGCAACTATGGCTATCGAAAACTCAGCGACCTGATCGAGGCGACCGGGGTGTTCGAAGTGCGCCGCGACGACAAGACCGTGCTGGTGCGCGAGAAGCCCAAGCCGCGCAGTGGGGTCAAGAAAGCCGCGGCGAAGAAAGCGCCGGCGAAGAACCGTGCGGCGCCTCCGGCGATTTCATGACGCGTGGCGACGAGTGACGGGCGTCGGTGGTGCGCACGGCAGCGTAGGCGATGCGCCCGCCACTCAATACAGGTCGATCGGGTCCACATCCAGCGACCAGCGCACCTTGCGCGCCTCGGGCAGGGCGTGGATCGCCGGCAGGGCGCCGTCCAGCGCGGTGTGCAGGCGGCGGCGGTGGGTGCCGGACAGCAGGAGCTGGGTGCGCTGGTAGCCGGCGCGGCGCGGCATCGGCGCGGGCAGCGGGCCGCTGATCTCCAGCGCCAATGAGCGGTCGTCGTGGAGGCGGTCGGCCTGCTCGATCGCACGACGCGCGGCCAACAGGAACGCATCCGCCAGTTCGACCTGTTTGGCCTCGGCCCGCAGCATCGCCAGGTGGGCGAAGGGCGGGAACACGGCCGCCTCGCGCTGTTCGAGCTCGACCTGCGCAAACGCGCCGTAGCCGCCGCGCAGCAGGGTTGCCAGCAGTGGGTGTTCGGGGTGATGGGTCTGCAGCAGCACCAGGCCGGGCTTGTCGGCGCGACCGGCGCGGCCGGCGACCTGGATCAGCAATTGGGCGAGTTTTTCCGGTGCCCGGAAATCGGCACTGAACAGGCCTTCGTCGATGCCGACCACCGCGACCAGGGTCAGGTTCGGCAGATCGTGGCCCTTGGCCAGCATCTGGGTACCGACGAGGATGCCGCGGGTGTCGCCGAACTCGCGCAGATGCTGTTCCAGCGCATCGCGGCGGCTGGTGGTGCCGCGATCGATCCGCAGCACCGGCACGTCCGGGAAGCGCTCGCGCAGGGCCTCCTCGATGCGCTCGGTG
>DATJBR010000027.1:0-11732 GCA_035515255.1 Lysobacter sp.
GTCACCGTGGCCCTGTCCGGCGACGGCGGCGACGAACTGTTCTTCGGCTACGGCCGTTACGCGCGTGCGTTGCGCAACGAGCAGCGGCTGGCCCGATTGCCCCGCAGACTGCTGGCCCGTCTGGCCGGCGACCCCGGCGAACGCGCCCGTCTGGGCGGACTGGCCGCATTGCGCGCGGAGCTGGCAACGCAAGACCTGCAGGGTTTGGCGCGGCAGCGCGTCATCCGCTGGCGGCACCCCGAAGACGTGGTGATCGGTGCCCGCCGCGTGTCCACCGCCTACGACGACCCCGCCGCGATGCCCGGCATCGGCACCGGCGCGGATGCGCTGATGCAGATGGACTTCGCCTGCTACCTGGCCGAGGACATCCTGACCAAGGTCGACCGCGCCAGCATGGCGGTGGGGCTGGAGGCCCGCGCGCCGCTGCTGGACTGGCGCGTGGCGGAGTTCGCCTGGTCGCTGCCGCTGTCGATGAAGTGGCACGACGGCACCCTCAAGCACCTGCCCAAACGGCTGCTGTCACGCTACCTGCCCGATGACCTGGTGCACCGCCCGAAATCCGGCTTCGGCGCACCGGTCGGCGACTGGCTGCGCGGCCCGTTGCGCGACTGGGCCGAAGCCCAGCTCGACGAGCGCCGACTGCGCGAAGAAGGCCATTTCGAGCCGGCACCGATCCGTGCGATCTGGGGCGAGTTCCTCGCCGGCCAGCGCAAATGGCACACCCACCTGTGGGGCGTGCTGATGTTCCAGGCCTGGCGGGAAACCCTGGATTAAGTTTCAGGCGAGTACCGTCGCCGTGATGGACGGAGTCGCGCGGGTACGCAGCCAGAATTCAAGGCAATGGAGTCGCCCGGCATCCGGGCGGCCAGCGCGCTGATGCCGGCCTCTCCAGCCCCACCCGTCCGTACCAGCGTGGTCATCACCACCTACAACTGGCCGCAGGCATTGCAGCTCGCGCTGGTGGCACTGGCCCGGCAGTGCACGTTGCCCCATGAGGTGATCGTCGCCGACGACGGCTCGCGCGACGACACCCGCAGGCTCATCGAAACCACCGCCCGCGACTACCCGGTACCGCTGCGGCACAGCTGGATCGAGGACCGCGGCTTCCGCGTCGCGCTGGCCCGTAACCGGGCCATCGCGGCCAGCAGCGGCGATTACGTGTTGCTGCTCGACGGCGACATGCTCGCCCATCCGAGCTTCGTTGCCGACCACCTGCACGCCGCGCGACGCGGCAGCTTCGTGCAGGGCATGCGGGTGTTGACCGACGAAGAGGGCTGCGCGCGGCTGCTGTCAGGCGATGTCGCGTCGCTGGGCTTTTTCGATCAAGGCCTGAGCCGTCGTCGCCACACCCTGCGAATGCCCGCACTGGCGGCGCTGTCGCTGCACCTCAGCCGTGGCCGGAGCGATCGCGCGATCAAGACCTGCAACCAGGGCTGGTGGCGCGACGACCTGATCGCACTGAACGGCTTCGACGAGCGCTTCGAAGGCTGGGGCCGCGAGGACAAGGACCTCGCCGTGCGCGCATTCCACGCCGGTTTGCAGCGACGCTCGCTGCGTTTTGCCGGACTCGCCACGCACCTGTACCACCGCGAACGGCATGAGGAAGGCGGAAGCCCGAACGACGCGCTGCTGGCCGACACCCGCGCCACCGGGCGGGTACGCAGCCCGCAGGGACTCGACCGGCACCTGGCGGAATTCGCCCAGCGGCCATTGCCGGACCTCGCGCAGAGCTCCTCGGATGCGCCGTAGCGGCTTCAGATCCACGCACCGAACCCGACCCACGTCGGTGGAACGCCAGCTACCGGTCGGCCAGCTTGCGCAGGCGCGCATAGAAGAACCCGTCCATCCCGTCCTCGCCCGGCAGGCGCTGACGGGCGATGGCCGTGCCGTCGACGATCACGGCGTGGCCGAAGCGCTCGTCCAGCGGTTCGGCGACCGCATCGGCAGTGCGGGCGAGGAACGCGGCCACCTGCCTCTCGTTTTCCTCTTTCAGGATCGAGCAGGTCGCGTACACCAGCACGCCATCCGGCGCGAGCGTCTGCCAGAGCGCATCGAGCAGCCGCGACTGGGTCGCCGCCAACGTGACCAGGTCGGACTCGCGCCGGTGCAGCAGCACGTCGGGCTGGCGACGGATGATGCCGGTGGCCGAGCACGGCGCGTCCAGCAGGATCGCGTCGAACGGCACGCCATCCCACCACGCCGTCGGCTCGGTGGCATCGGCGGCGAGCAGGACCGCGTCGTCGCCCAGGTGCAGCCGGTCGAAGGTGGCCTGCACATGGCGCACGCGGCGAGCGTCGATATCCAGCGCGGTCAGCCTCAGCGACGGGTCGCGCTCCAGCAGGTGTGCGGCCTTGCCGCCGGGCGCGGCGCAGGCATCCAGCACGCGCGCGCCGGGATTCGCGGCCACCGCGTCGACAACCAGCTGGGCCGCGCCGTCCTGCACCGAGACGGCGCCATCGGAAAACCCCGGCAAACCCGCGACCGGCACCGGCTGGGCCAGCAGCAGGGCATCGTCCGCGCCCTCGCACGTGTCGGCGCGCAGGTCGATGGCCTCCAGCTGGACACGGTAGGCATCGCGCCCCTGCACCTGGCGGTTGACCCGCAGCCACATCGGCGGGGATTGCTCGCTGGCCTCCAGGATCGCGGTGGAGTGTTGCGGCCAGTCCTGTTCGATCCGTTCGCGCAACCATGCCGGCCAGTGCGAATGCGGCGGCGAGGCGGGCAGTCCTTCGCGCAGTGCGCGCCGCAGCAGCGCGTTGACCATGCCCGCCTGATGGCTGCGGCCCAGTCCGCGTGCGGCTTCCACCGTCGCCGCCACCGCCGCGTGCGCGGGTAAGCCGAGTGGATCGAGCTGGGCGAAACCGGCCAGCAATAACGCGCGCAACTCGCGATCGCGCCGCGCCAGCGGCCGTGGCAACCACGCCGCCAACGCCGCGTCGAACCGCCCCGGCTGGCGCAACACCGCCAGGCAGATCGCCTCCACCAAGGCGCGATCGCGCGGATCCGGCAGTGCCTGCTGGGCGGTGCCCAGTTCCGCCTTCAACGAGCGGCCGTGGTGCAACACCACGTCAAGCACGCGCGCGGCGGCGACACGGGACGGGGTTCCGGGAGTAATGGGTTTCATCGCCGCATTGTCCGCCAGTCGCGGGCGATCGGTCATCGAACTGCGAAGCTTTGCCTTTTCCGCAGACCGGTAGACTCGCAAGCTCCGGGCTTGTCGCCCATTCCGATCATGGCCGATGCCTGCTCCGCCCGAACCTCTCGACGATCAGGCCACCGCCCGCGCCGACAATTTCCGTACCGGTTTCGACGGACGCCGCATGCGCGAGTACAAGGGCCTGCCGATCTACGCGGCGCCCGGCCTCCACGAGGCCGCGGCGGCGATGCTCGGCGCTGCTGCGGTCCCCAGCGGCGCGCGCGTGCTGGAGTTCGGCGCCGGCAGTGGCGCGATGTCGCTGCGGCTGTCGGATCTGGGCTTCGATATCACCGCCAGCGATCTGTTCGCCGAAAGCTTCAAGCCCGTGCACGTGCCGTTCGTGGCCGCCGACCTCAACAGCGCGTTCGCGGCGCAATGGCCGCGGGGCTTCGATGCGGTGATGGCGCTGGAGATCATCGAGCACCTGGAAAACCCGCGTCAGGTCCTGCGGCAGATCCGTGCGCTGCTGCCGGTGGGCGGCCAACTGGTGCTGTCGACACCGAACATCGCCAACCCGGTGTCGCAGGCGTTGTTCCTGCGCAGCGGGCAGTTCCAGTGGTTCCGCGATGTCGACTACCGCGAACAGGGCCACATCACGCCGCTGAGCCCGTGGATGCTGGAGCAGGCACTGCGGGAGGCGGGGTTCGCGATCCGCGCCGAGCGGGCGGTGTCCAGCCCGTTCCGCCGCGTGCGCAGGCTCGGCTGGGGCGTCCGCCTGCTCGCGCCCTGGTGTGCGTTGCTCAGCGGCCTGCCGCGCGCGCGCCGCGGCGAGTTGTGGCTGGTCCGCGCCGAAGCGATCTGAGCGCGGTCAGGCCCCGACCAGCAGATCCCGCCGCCCGTTGAGGTAATCGGCGGCGGTGATCGCCTTGCCGCCGTCGCGTTGCAGCACCCGGATGCGCAGGGCGCCTTCGCCGCAGGCGACATCCAGACCATCACGACCCGCGGCCAGCAACGTTCCCGGCTCGGCATCGTGCGACAGGGGCAGTGCCACCGCCGAATGCAGCCGCAACCGCTCGCCGGCGACCTGCGCCTCGGCCATCGGCCACGGGTTGAAGGCGCGCACCTTGTTGGCCAGCTCAAGCGCCGGCCGCGACCAGTCCAGCCGGGCTTCGGCCTTGTCGAGCTTGTGCGCGTAGGTCACGCCATCCTCAGGTTGCGGCTGCGGTATCGGGCGGATGCCGGCGCGCAACAACCCGAGCCCATCGGCCAGTACCTGCGCTCCCAGCGCCGCCAGACGGTCGTGCAACTGGCCGCCGGTTTCCTCGCTGCCGATATCCAGCGCCAGCGACAGCACCACCGGGCCGGTATCCAGCCCTCTCTCCATCTTCATCAGGCACACGCCGGTGCGGGTGTCATTGGCCTGGATCGCGCGCTGGATCGGCGCCGCCCCGCGCCAGCGCGGCAGCAGGGACGCATGCACGTTCCAGCAGCCCTGGGTGGGGATGTCCAGCACCGACTGCGGCAGGATCAGCCCGTAGGCCACCACCACCAGCAGGTCGGGCTTGAGCGCAGCCAACGCCTCGCGCGAGGCCGCCGACTTGAAGTTCTCCGGCTGCACCACCTCGATCCCGCGCGCCACCGCCTCGCGTTTGACCGGCGAAGGCGTCAGCCCGCGACCGCGACCGGCAGGCCGGTCGGGCTGGGTATACACAGCGACCACTTCATTGCGCTGCGCTGCCGCGCGCAGACTGGGCACGGCGAACTCCGGAGTACCGGCAAAGACAATTCTCATCGCGCCATCTTACAGCCGGCACTGCGATGCCAGCCGGCTCACGGCCGGAGCCCTGGCGCCGAGCGGATCCATCAACCGGATCACTGCGTCGGGCAGCCCGCGATACCTATGCGGCGTTGCGGCGGGCCTTGGCGAGCTTCTTGCGCACCATCTCGCGCTTGAGCGGCGAGAGGTAGTCGACGAACAGCTTGCCCAGCAGGTGATCCATCTCGTGCTGGATGCAGACTGCCAGCAGACCTTCGGTCTGCAGCTCGAACGGCTGGCCGTCGCGACCGATCGCCTTCACCGTGATCGCATTGGCGCGGGTCACGTCGGCAAAGATGCCGGGCACCGACAGGCAACCTTCCTGATAGACCTGCTCGCCATCGCGGGCAAGGATTTCCGGATTGATGAACACCATCGGCGCGTCGTGCTCGTCGGACACGTCGATCACCATGAAGCGCTGATGCACATCGACCTGGCTGGCAGCCAGCCCGATGCCGGGCGCGTCATACATGGTCTCGAACATGTCATCGAGCAGCTGCTGGAATTCCGCCGACACGATCCGGGCGGGATCGACGTCCACTGCGACGGTCCGCAGGCGCGGATCGGGGAACTCGAGGATGGGTAACTGGGCCATGGCTCTGAAATGGGGGCGTGGATCACATCCACAAGATACCGACGCAGTATAACGTCGTCCGGCGTGCCAATTGCTTGCAATGGCACCGTTCTTCTGGTCTATAGTGCCCTGCCCGCGTCGCTTTATGACGTCCGGGCGCACCTGCACGGGGAATCAGGTAATCCAATTATGTTGAAGCCGATCCGCACGGTGATGACCGCTGCGCTGTTGACGATTGCCACCTTTGCGATGGCCGCCGGAATTCGTGGCGACCATCCCGACACCTACGTCGTGAAGAAGGGTGACACCCTGTGGGATATCGCCGGGACGTTCCTTGAGAAGCCCTGGCTGTGGCCGGAGATCTGGCAGGCCAACCCGCAGATCCAGAACCCGCACCTGATCTATCCGGGCGACGTGCTCTCGCTGGCCTACCTGAACCGGGTCAGCGTGGCCGAAGCCGGCCCGCGTGCGGAAGCGCCGGTGACGGGCGTGCCGCTGGCACAGGTCGAGCCGTTCCTGAAGGACCTGCGCGTCGTCGACGAGATCGACAGTCTGCCTCATGTGGTCGGCCTTGAAGAAGACCGCATGCGCAGCGCCAAGGGACAGCTCGTCTACGTCAAGGGCCTCGCCAATGCGGTGCCCGGCCAGCGTTACGCGGTGGTGCGTCCGACCCAGCGTTACACCCGGCTGGACCGCACCGCCTGCTGCGACATCTTCGATGCCCAGGAACTCGACAACCGCGGTCGTCGCACGGCCGATTTCGAGCGCTTCTGGACCAACGCGGTAACTCCCGACAACGGCCAGGAAGTGCTCGGCTATGAGTTGATGCAGCAGGCGACCGGCACGATCACCCGCGGTGAAGTGGGCGGCATCGAGGCGTCCACGCTGCTGCTGGACGACAGCGGCCGCGAGGTCCGGGTCGGCGATCGCCTGATCCCGGTCCAGGCCCAGCCCTACGACCTGCAGTTCTTCCCGCATCCGCCGCGCCAGCAGCTGGACTACGGCCGTGCCCGCGTCATCGCGGTGACCGACATGCTGCGCACCGGCGGCCCGCGTGACGTGGTCGCGCTGTCGGTCGGCGCCCGCGACGGCATCGACAACGGCACCGTGTTCTCCAGCTGGAGGGTTGGCAGCGAGGTTCCCGACCGCCTGGCCAGCAGCGGCGGCTGGGATCGCAGCGACGACACCTTCGGCCGCAACAGCCGGGTACGCCTGCCGGACGAATTCGCCGGTCACCTGATGGTGTTCCGCACCTTCGACAACGTCAGCTACGCGCTGGTGATGGAAGGCATCCGCCCGGTCCAGGTCGGTCACGAGCTCAAGCATCCCGACGCCCCGTACTGACCCATCAGGCAGTTTCCCTACAGCGATCCATGACGGCACCCGAGGGTGCCGTCGTCGTTTGCGATGGATGCTGGGCGGATGCAGACCGACCCGCCCCACAGCAGCGGCAACGACGACGCCACGCCCGACAACGATGCCCTGTTGCGGCTGATCGCCTGCAACGGTCCCGCCGCCCCGCGTCGACACTTGCTGGAGCAGGCCGCTCCGGTGGCGGCACTCGCCGCCGGAGTAGCCCTCTGGCGCGCCTGCGGACTGAATGCCAAACAGGTCGCCGCGTTGCACGGAGTCGCACCGGCACCCCTGGAGCGTGCCCGCCGTTGGCTGACCGAGCCGCACCACCACCTGATCGGCTGGCACGATCCCCACTACCCGCCACTGCTCCGACACAGTCCGAATCCGCCATTGGCGTTGTTCGTCGCCGGCGATCCCACACTGCTGTGGCGACCGGCGATTGCGCTGGTCGGCAGCCGTTCGCCCACGCCGGGCGGGCGCGACAATGCCGCAGAATTTGCCCGCGCGCTGGCCGTCCAGGGTCTGGTCATCACCAGCGGGTTGGCGGCCGGCATCGACACCGCCGCCCATCACGCCGCCCTCGCCGTGGACGGCAGCACGGTGGCGGTGCTGGGCACCGGCCCGGACGTTCCCTATCCCCGCAGCAACACCGCCCTGCATGCGCGCATCATCGAACACGGGGTGGTGATCAGCGAACACCTGCCCGGCACCGGGCCGCGCCGCGAGCACTTCCCCAGCCGCAACCGTATCCTCGCCGGCCTGAGCCTGGGCACGCTGGTGATCGAAGCCGCGCACCGCTCCGGCGCGCTGATCACCGCGCGGCTCGCCGGCGAATGCGGGCGCGAGGTGATGGCGCTGCCCGGCTCGATCCACAACCCGCACGCCCGCGGCTGCCACCGCCTGATCCGGGACGGCGCCTGTCTGGTCGAACGCCCGCAGGATGTCATCGACCTGCTGGCTACCGCTGTGGCGGAGCAGGCCAGCGACTTGCGCCAACGGCTGGCCGCCCCCACGTCAGACAGTCGACCCCTCATTGGCGACACCCCTGAGCACCGCAACCAGAATTCCGTCCCCATCGACCCGGCTCAGTTCCTGCCCGATCACGCACCCGACCACGCCGACTCCAGTCACGTTGGGCACGCACGCCAACAAGTGTCCGAGCACCAGACGTTGTGGCGCGCGCTCGGTTACGACCCCACCGGTATGGATGAACTGGTCGAACGCACCGGATTGACGCCTGCACAGCTCTCCTCCATGCTGCTGCCGATGGAGCTGGAGGGTCGCGTGGTGGCGCAACACGGCCGGTACTACCGCAATCGCTGAACCCGTCCATGAACGGGCGACAGTCCCAAGCAACTCCTGACCCACCGCGCCGTCTGCGGCGCAGGCCGAGGGGAAATGAAAGAAAGCATCCTGGATGTCCTGCTGTACCTGTTCGAGCACTATTTCACCGAAGATGCGGATCTGGTCCGCGACCGCGAAAACCTGCAGAGCGGCCCGTTGTTCGAAGAGCTCGGCCAGGCCGGCTTCAGCCCGGCGGAAATCAACAAGGCATTCGAATGGCTCGACGCGCTGGCGCGCCAGCGTCCGCCTGCCAGTCCGTTGCGTGCCGATGGCCCGACCCGGGTTTATGCGGGGCCGGAACTGGACCGTCTGGATACCGATTGCCGGGGCTTCCTGCTGTTCCTGGAGCAGCACCGGATCCTCGACGCCGGCCAACGCGAGCTGGTGATCGACCGCGCGATGGCGCTGGACCAGCACGAAATCGACCTGGACGACCTCAAATGGGTGGTGCTGATGGTGCTGTTCAACCAGCCCGGCAGCGAGGCTGCGTATGCCTGGATGGAAACCCAGATGTTCGAGGAAGAGCCCGACCCCGTGCATTGAGCGGCCCGACCATTAATACTGTGCGCGCCACGGCTGCGGCGATGACGACCATCATCATCGCCCCGGCCTGCCGCAGGTGCCGGCGCTTGACGGCGACACCTGCGGCATGACTCCACCGGCAATGAAATTCCCCGACGCCCGCGGCCCTGCTGCGGGCGTCACGTTGCTTGTGCGCCCTCCCTGCGCTGCCTTCACGGCGCGCTCCCGCCACTGACTACAGGCTCTGCCGCGATGGCCAAGAACCTCCTTATCGTCGAGTCGCCCGCCAAGGCCAAGACGATCAACAAATACCTCGGCAAGGACTTCATCGTCCTGGCGTCCTATGGCCACGTGCGCGACCTGATCCCGAAGGAGGGCGCGGTCAATCCCGCCGACCACTTCGCGATGCGCTACGACCTGATCGAGAAGAACGAGAAGCACGTCGAGGCGATCGCCAAGGCCGCCAAGAAGGCGGAGGCGGTGTACCTGGCGACTGACCCGGACCGCGAGGGCGAGGCGATCAGCTGGCACATTGCCGAGATCCTTCGCGAGCGTGGGCTGCTGGACAACAAGCTGCTCAAGCGCGTGGTATTCACCGAGATCACTCCGCGCGCGATCAACGAGGCGATGGCCAACCCGCGCGATATCGCCAGCGACCTGGTCGACGCGCAGCAGGCGCGCCGCGCGCTGGATTACCTGGTCGGCTTCAACCTGTCGCCGGTGTTGTGGCGCAAGGTCCAGCGCGGCCTGTCCGCCGGCCGCGTGCAGTCGCCGGCGCTGCGGATGATCGTCGAGCGCGAGGAAGAAATCGAGGCGTTCAAGGCGCGCGAATACTGGTCGATCGAAGCCGAGTGCCAGCACCCGAGCCAGGCATTCAGCGCCCGGCTGACCAGGCTGGATGGCAACAAGTTCGAACAGTTCACCATCACCGACGGCGATACCGCCGAGGCCGCGCGCCAGCGCATCGTCCGCGCGGCCGGCGGCGCCTTGCAGGTCACCGATGTCACCAGCAAGGAGCGCAAGCGTCGCCCGGCTGCACCGTTCACCACCTCGACCCTGCAGCAGGAGGCAGCGCGCAAGCTCGGCTTCACCACCAAACGCACCATGCAGGTCGCGCAAAAGCTTTATGAAGGCGTGGCGCTCGGCGGCGAAGAAGGCACCGTCGGCCTGATCAGCTACATGCGTACCGACTCGGTCGCCCTGTCGGCCGAAGCCGTCGCCGAGATCCGCGACGTGATCGCGCGCGACTACGGCACCGGCGCGGTGCCCGACCAGCCCAACGTGTACAAGTCCAAGGCCAAGAACGCGCAGGAAGCCCACGAGGCGGTGCGCCCGACCTCGGCCTTGCGCACACCGGCGCAGATGGCGAACTTCCTGGAAGACGACGCCCGCCGCCTGTACGAGTTGATCTGGAAACGCGCCGTGGCCAGCCAGATGGTGCCGGCCACGCTCAATACGGTCTCGGTCGACCTGGCCGCCGGCAGCGAGCACAGCTTCCGCGTGTCGGGCACCACCGTGGTCGATCCGGGCTTCCTGGCCGTGTACGAGGAAGGCAAGGACGCGAAGGCCGCCGATGCCGACGACGAGGGCCGCAAGCTGCCGCCGATGAAGACCGGCGACCGCATCCCGGTGCAGCAGATCAACGCCAACCAGCACTTCACCGAGCCACCGCCGCGGTTCTCCGAAGCCTCGCTGGTGAAGACGCTGGAGGAATACGGCATCGGCCGGCCGTCGACCTACGCCTCGATCATCGCCACCTTGCTGTTCCGCAAGTACGTCGAACTGGAAAGCCGCCGTTTCCGCCCGAGCGATGTCGGCCGCGCGGTCAGCAACTTCCTGTCCGGCCATTTCACCCAGTACGTCGATTACGACTTCACCGCCAAGCTCGAGGACGAGCTGGATGCGGTGTCGCGCGGCGAGGAGGAGTGGGTGCCGTTGATGGAGCGGTTCTGGACACCGTTCAAGGAGATGGTCGACGACAAGATGGAGTCGGTCGACCGCAGCCAGGCGACCGGCGCGCGCGAGCTGGGCACCGATCCGAAGACCGGCAAGCCGGTCAGCGTGCGTCTGGGCCGCTACGGGCCGTATGCCGCCATCGGCAGCACCGCCGAGGACGAGGAGGAGAAGCCGACCTTCGCCTCGCTGCGGCCGGGCCAGAGCATGCACACGATCTCGCTGGAGGACGCGCTGGAGCTGTTCAAGATGCCGCGCAAGCTGGGCTTCGACAAGGACGAGGAAGTCAGCGTCGGCATCGGCCGTTTCGGGCCGTTCGCCAAGCGCGGCAGCGTGTATGCCTCGCTGAAGAAGGAGGACGACCCGTACACGATCGATCTGGCGCGCGCGGTGTTCCTGATCGAGGAGAAGGAAGAGATCGCGCGCAACCGGATCATCAAGCAGTTCGACGGCAGCGACATCCAGGTCCTCAACGGTCGCTACGGTCCGTACCTCAGCGACGGCAAGCTCAACGGCAAGATTCCGAAGGACCGCGAACCGGCCTCGCTCACGCTGGAAGAAGTCATCCAGCTGATGGAGGAAACCGGCAAACCGATGCGTAAGGGCTTCGGCAAGAAGGCGGTGGCGAAAAAGGCACCGGCCAAGAAAGCCGTGGCGAAAGCGCCGGCAAAAAAGGCCGCGAAGAAAGTTGTGAAAAAAGCCGCCAAGAACGCCGTCAAGAAAGTCGCTGCGAAGAAGGCGACCAAGACCGCGACAAAGAAAGTCGCCAAGACCGCTGGTTGAAGCAGCTGAGATAGCAGCAACAGCAGCTCATGGCTTCGGCAGGAGCGTCGCCCTGGCGGGGTGCTTGCTGCCCGGTTCGGGCGGGCTTCCTGCCCGCACTCACCGCCGCAGACCATCCATGGTCTGCTGTTCGCAACACCCCGCCAGGACGCCGCATCGGTCATTCGTTGGCGTCGCATGTTGTGGGTCTTCTTTCCCGTTGACCACCGCAACAGGCCGGTTGCAAAACCCGCTTTTGATCGCCCTCA
>DATJBR010000028.1:0-5809 GCA_035515255.1 Lysobacter sp.
GGCCGCGCGGCGCTGGCCGCACTGAACCTGCAGCGCATGGGATTCAGCGATGTGCGCTCGATCAGTGGCGGCATCACCGGATGGACCGCCGCGGGCTTGCCGGTCAGGACCCGCTGAGACCGATGCCAATGAAGGCTCCCCAGAAATCCGGCGCACGCGTTCCGGCAGCAGCCATCGACCCTGAAGCGATGCGCGAGCACGCCGGTGACGCGGTGCGCCTGCTAAAGGCGCTGGGCAACGAAAAGCGCCTGATGCTGCTGTGCATGCTGGTGGAGGGCGAGCGCTCGGTGGGCGAGTTGAACGCCCACCTGGACCTGAGCCAGTCCGCGCTTTCGCAGCACTTGGCCCTGCTGCGCGAGGACGGTCTGGTGCAGACCCGGCGCGAGGCGCAGAGCATCTATTACTCACTCGCCGATGGCCCCGCCCGGCGCATCATCAGCACCCTGCACAGCATCTATTGCGCCGCCGACGCCCCACAGCCGAAACCCTCCTCATGACCGACGACCTGCTCATCCAGCCATTCTTCCATGCGCCGACCGGCACCTGGAGTTACGTCGTCAGTCTGGGCACCGATGCGGTGGTGATCGACCCGGTGCTCGACTACGACCACCGTTCCGGCCGGGTGTCCACCGACAGCGCCCGCAACCTGCTCGACCACATCGCAACGCGCGGCCTGCACGTGCATCGCATCCTGGAAACCCACGCCCATGCCGACCATCTGAGTGCGGCCGCCTTTGTTCGCGCGCGAACCTCGGCGATGCTGTCAATCGGCGCGGGCATCCGCACGGTGCAGGCGCACTTCGCCGGGGTGTTCGGAATTGCCACCGACGACGACACTCTCGTCCACGCGTTCGACCAGTTGCTGTCCGACGGCGAGGTCATCCAGGCGGGCCGTCTGCGCATCGAGGTGATGGCGACACCCGGCCACACCGCCGATGGCCTGAGCTACCGCATCGGCGACAACGTGTTCATCGGCGACACGCTGTTCGCGCCCGATCTGGGCACCGCGCGTTGCGACTTCCCCGGCGGCAGCATCGAGCAGCTCTACGCCTCCATCCATCGCTTCTATGCCCTGCCCGACGAGACCGTGCTGTGGCTGTGCCACGACTACCCACCGGCCGGACGCGGGCGCCGGGCCAGCGTCAGCGTCGGCGAGTCGCGCCGCGACAACCGCATGCTTGCCGGCGACACCACCCTGGAAACCTTCCGCTCCGCACGCAGCGCGCGCGATGCTGGCCTGCCCGCCCCCAACCTGCTGTACCCCTCGTTGCAGGTGAACATCCGCGGCGGCCGAATGCCCGCTGCCGGAGCCGACGGCCGCCGCTACCTCTGCACCCCATTACAGGTAGAGCCGCCGGCGGAGGGTTTATAGACTTCTCCTCGGACTTGCTTGAAGAAGCATTTTTCTGTCCTACGGAACTTCCCATGGTTGTGGAAGTGGCGGAGGCATGCCTCCGCCGGTGAGGCGAGGCTACGAATGCGGGACACGGCGGTCCAAGTAGCGACTGACGTCGCTGCTACTACCGAAGGAAGTCCAGGCGGACATCGGAACCCGGCGTAGCCGCCGCAGATTACCGACGCGGCACCCCGGGACTGCCTTCTTCAATCGCGGCGCATCTCGCTATCGGCCTGTCGAGCAACGATGGCCACATCGCGCGGGGCACTGTCCACCTGCCGAGCGACGCGGGTCTCGGCCAGACCTGGCACCACTGCCGGCACTGCATCCGCCGTCGCGGCGACAAGTGGCGCCGGTGGTTTGGCTGGGGCTGGGGCCGGGACTGGAGCCGGGGGCGGAGGCGCCGGGAGTTTGGCTGGGGCCGGGGACGGGGCCGGAGGCGCCGGGAGGTTGACTGGAACCTGTTGCGGAGCCGGAGGCGCCGGGGGAGCGTGAGCAGGAGGCGCAGGTGGCGCGGGAGGTGCCGGCGGCGCGGGTCGGTCGGGCTCGAACTCCACCGGGACCCGGATACGGCTGGGCACAGGCTTGCCGTTTTCCAGTTTGGGATTGAAGCGCCATCTACGCGCGGCCTCGACTGCGGCCTGATCGAACACACCGGCGGGATCGGCCGACTCGACCTCGATCTCCGCGGGAAGCCCTTGCGCATCCACGTTGATCATCAGGTTCACTTTTCCGCCGATTCCCCGGCTGACCGCTTCGGCCGGATAGGGCGGCGGCACCATCGATCCAATACTGACGACTTCCTGATCCGACCCGACCTTGGCCGGCTGCGCCGCCCACGCGCTGTAACCGACCAACACGCTCAACGCCGCGACAAGGGTGCTGCCGGCGATCCAGCGCGAAACCGTGGGAATGGGTTGCTTGAGCATCGCGATTCTCTCCGTGAGGGGATGGCTGTAGCCCCAGTGGCATCCCAGCGGCAGGGGCTGTGCAGCCAGCTGGGTCTTCAACATCGCCTCGCCATACGCGCGGCGCGATCGTGGGTGGCGGGCGATCACGCGCTGGTCGCAGGCCAGCTCCTGGTCATGGCGGAAATGCCGGGCCGCGACGTGGACCAGTGGGTTGAACCAGTACACGCAACGCAGCGTGGCAACGGCGGCATTGACGTGCAGATCCCCGCGTCGGACGTGACTGGCCTCGTGCGCCTGCATCAACACGCGCTGCTCGGCGGTATAGCGCTGCTCGAAATCCGCCGGCACCACGATCTGGGGTCGCCACAAACCCAGTGCCGCGGGCAGGCCATCAGTCGTAGCGGCCTGCTGCAACCCATCGGCGCGCCGGCGCAACGGCCCAAGCGTGCGTCGGAACCGGCGTTGCTGCAGGGTGAAACGCAGCGCCATCGCCAGCATGCCGAGCCACCACATCGGGATCAGGACGGGGGCGGCGTCGGTCATCGACAGGGTTTCAGCCGCAGCCGCCTGTGGAATCGCATTGCCGAGCAGCAGCCTCATCGAGACAGGCATTGGCGCGACCACGGCCGATGGCAACAACACTGCCAGCCCGGCAACGGGAACCAGCAGCCAGACCGCGTAGGCGGTCGCCGCGCCAAACCGGGCGCGCAATGGACGGCGCAGCAGCATCGCCAGCACGATCGCCACGCTCGAAACGACCGCGGTCTCGACGAGCACGGCCAGCAATTCAGGGGCTTCCATCGTCGATCTCCTCCAGCAGTTTGCGCAGCTCCGCAATGTCCTCGTGGCTGAGCTTCCGGTACTGGCTGAAGTGCGCGACCAGCGGCGCGACCCGGCCTTCGAACAGGCGATCCAGCAGGCTCTCGCTCTCGTCGATCAACCAGTCCTCGCGCCTGAGCACCGGCGTGTACAAATAGCGGCGACCGTCTTTTTCGGCGGCGATCGCACCCTTGTTGAGCAGGCGGTTGAGCAGGGTCTTGATGGTCGCCTCCTGCCATTGCCGACTCTCGGCGAGGGCGGCGACCACGTCCTCGGCCGCCAGCGGCTGCTGCCGCCAGAGCACGTCCATCACGATCGATTCGGCTTCGCTGATCTGCATTGTTTACACCCGTAATCCTTTCGACAGATTACGCACGTAAACGATCCTGTCAAGCCAGCCCTTCCGTCATTGCAGGGGCGGCCTCAGCCGCGATCCCGGATGCCGGCCCGGGGCAACATCGCCTGCGGCCGGGGCTCAAGTTCCCCCCCGGCCTGCCGATACCCGCAACGATGCCCCTGAATCCACCGACCGGCACCCGGGTGCCCGCTTCGTCGCCCTCGTTCGGGCCACCGCTCGCCGCGGAGGTTCCCGATGGGCGGGTGTTGCTGATCGAGAACTCGCGCTCCTACGCCAACATGCTGGCAGCGGAACTGCACGAGCGCCTCGGTCTGGAAGTCGTCACGGTGGATTCGCTGGCGGCGGCGCATGACGCGATGGCCACCGGCGAGACGTTTTTCCTCGCCCTGACCGGGCTGGTGCTGCCCGACGCGGAGCCGGAACAGATCATCGAGGCGCTGGCCCGCAAGGGGGTGCCGATGGTCGTGGTCACCGGCGTCTACGACGACAGCATCCGCGCGCGCATGGTGAACTTCCCCATCATCGACTACGTGCTCAAGGAAGCGCCCGGAACGATCGAGTACCTGACCTGGCTGGTACGCCGGCTGGAGCGCAACCGCCAGATCACCGCGCTGGTGGTGGACCACTCGCCGGGCTCCCGCGCACACATCGCCGGATTGCTCGGGCTGTACGGCTTTCGCGTGATCCAGTCCGCGGACGCGGCAGGCGGGCTGCAGGCGCTCGACACGGACGGGGCGATCCGGCTGGTCGTGCTGGACCATGACGAAGCCGGCATCGACGGCATCGCGTTCATCCAGCAGGTCCGGTCATCCCATCCCCGCGCCATGCTGTCGGTGATCGGCGTCTCGTCTTCCATCGATGCCTCCCAGGTCGCCCGCTTCCTCAAGAACGGCGGCAACGACTTCCTCAACAAGCCATTCTCGCGCGAGGAATTCTTCTGCCGGATATCGCAGAACATCGACAACCTCGAATTGATCGGCACGCTGCAGGATCTGGCCACGCGCGACTACCTCACCGGCCTGCCCAACCGCCGTCATTTCTTCGAATTGGGGCACAAGGCCCTGCAGCGCGAAACCGGGCCGGTGGCGATGGCGATGCTGGATGTCGACCACTTCAAGCACGTCAACGACACCTATGGCCACGATGCAGGCGACCAGGCCCTGCGCGCCGTGGCTGCCGCCATCGCCGTCCATGCCCGTCCACAGGACGTGGTCGCCCGCTTCGGCGGCGAGGAGTTCTGCCTGCTCATACCGGGCATGTCGCTGGCCGGCGCGGAAGTGTTCTTCGAGCGCCTGCGCGAATCCATCGCCTCGCTGCACATCAACGTCAAGCACCACATCTTGCGCGTGACCATCAGCATCGGCGTCTGCCACCGCAGCGACGGCGACCTGCACGCACTGATCACCGAGGCCGACCGGCTGCTCTACCTGGCCAAGGCGAACGGCCGCAATCAAGTGGTCTGCGAGTCCCGGGATACCGCAGCTGCGTAAACGGACCATGGCAGGGCAATCCGCTCCTGCCATGGCCACCGGCTGGAATCAGCCCAGCGAGCGCGCCACCTCGACCACGCGCTCGACGGTGAAGCCGAAGTGCGGGAACAGCTTGTCCGCTGGCGCGCTCGCACCGAAGGTGTCAATGCCGATCACCGCGCCGTCCAGACCCACGTACTTGCCCCAGAAGTCGCTGACGCCGGCTTCGATCGCCACGCGCTTGCGGCAGGCCTTCGGCAGCACCGATTCGCGGTAGGCCGCGTCCTGGCGGTCGAACACGTCGGTCGAGGGCATCGACACCACGCGCACGTTGTCGCCGAGCTGCGCGGCGGCCTTCATCGCCAGACCGACTTCCGAGCCGGTCGCGATCAGGATCACGTCGGGATTCACGCCGCCGTCCTTGAGCACGTAGCCGCCGCGCGCGATGGCGGCGATCTGGGCGGCGTCGCGCGGCTGGTGGTCGAGGTTCTGGCGCGAGAACACCAGGCAGCTCGGGCCGTCCCCGCGTTCGATCGCGGCCTTCCAAGACACTGCCGACTCGACCGCGTCGCAGGGACGCCAGACGTCGTTGTTGGGGATGTAGCGCAGGCTGGCGACGTGCTCGACCGGCTGGTGGGTCGGGCCGTCCTCGCCCAGGCCGATCGAGTCGTGGGTGTAGACGTGGATCGCGCGGGCGCCCATCAGCGCGCTCATGCGCACCGCGTTGCGGGCGTAGTCGCTGAACACCAGGAAGGTCGCGTCATACGGAATGAAGCCGCCGTGCAGGGTCAGACCGTTGCTGATCGCGGTCATCGCGAACTCGCGCACGCCGTAATAGATGTAGTTGGCGTCGCGG
>DATJBR010000029.1:0-1573 GCA_035515255.1 Lysobacter sp.
CTGGCCCTTGATGATGCCGCCGGAAAACAGGCTGACATCGCGTATTTTCGATTCGTCCAGCGCGAACGCCTGTTGCTGCATCTGGAACGCATCCATGCCGCTGGCGTACAGCGCGCCGACCACGCTGCCGGCGCTGGTGCCGGAAACGACCACCGGTTCCAGACCGTTGGCTTCCAGCATCTTGATCACGCCGATGTGGGCGAAGCCCTTGGCCGCGCCGCCGCCCAGCGCAATGCCGATGCGGATGTCGGCCACCGGTTCCGGCGCGATGACCGCCGGTGCGGGCGTCGGCTTCGTATTGCCGGTGCATGCGCCCAGCAGCGCGGCCAGGCACAGCGGCAGCCACGAGCGGCGCCGGAGGGAGTCGGTGATCGGCATGGCGAAGAGTCGTGCGTTCAGGGAATGGACGGAGCGAGAAGGATACGGGTAGTGGCTTGAACGCCATCCATCCCCAACGCCCATTGGTGCCGGGCGTGCCTGAAAGAAGTCTGTCCTATCGTTCGGGGGTCTGGCGTTGTCATCCAATGGGAGCGATGCGTGGCGGCGCGACATTCAGCGGGACGCCGGTCGGCATCGCATGACTGGTGGCAATGGGGAATCACATGACTGTATCTGGCGCGGGTGGAAAACCGGATGGCCGTTTGCCGGCCATCGTGGTCGGTCGGGGTGAAACCGGCTTGGGTGCGCTGCGTTCGCTGGTGCTCGCGGGCATTCCCGCTTACGTGGCCTGTCCGAAGGACGATCTGGTCACCCGATCGCGCTGGTACCGGCCGGTCCCCGGCGCCGGCTGGGACGGGTCGACCAAGGCCGGTACCGTCGAACTGCTGCGTGCGATGCCGCTGGAGGGCGCCGTGCTGGTGCCGGGGCGCGACGATGCGGCGCTGTGGCTGGCCGACCTGCCGCATGGCGACCTCGGTCACCGTTTCCGGGTCAGCTCCAGTCCGCGTGCAAGCCTGGAGATCCTGCAGGACAAGTCGCTGTTCGGCCGTTACCTGGCATCCACCGCGATCCCGCATCCGCGTACCTTCGAGATCTCCAGTGCCGCGGATGTCGCGGCGGTGCCGTTCGACTCGCTCGATCGGGTGTTCGTCAAACCTGCCGATTCGCAGGCATTCAACGCGGCCTTCGGTGCCAAGGGCATGTGGGCCAACAGCCGCGCCGAGGTCGAGTCGATCTGGCACCGGCTCGACGACCGCGGCTTCAAGCTCATCGCCCAGGAATACGTTCCCGGTACGTCCGCCGACCACTATTTCATCGACGGTTTCCGCGATGCCAACGGCGCGCTCACCGGCCTGTTCGCGCGGCGCCGCTGGCGCATCTACCCGGCGGATTTCGGCAACAGTTCGTACTGCGAAAGCGTGCCGTTGCAGCAACTGGGCGCGGCGGTCGGCCATCTGGAAACGCTGTTGGCCGACCTCCAGTACCGCGGCATCTTCAGCGCGGAGTTCAAGCGCGATGCCCGCGATGGCCGCCTGTGCATTCTCGAGGTCAACACCCGCGCATGGTGGTACGTGGAGTTTGCCGCGCGGTGCGGCGTCAACGTCTGTGCGATGGCTTACCAGGACGCCCAGGG
>DATJBR010000030.1:0-8135 GCA_035515255.1 Lysobacter sp.
TCGCCAATTACATCGGCAGCTTCAAGAACATCACTTCGGAGAGTGACGATTTCTGCGCCAACTCGTTTGCCGACGGCACCGATGCGCCGCGCGGCTGCGAGATCCCGTCGTTCTATTCCATTGACCTGTCGGGCAACTGGAAGGCGACGAAAGCACTGGAATTTTTCGGCTCGGTCCAGAACGTCACCGACCGGATCGCGCCGCTGGATCCGCTGACCTACGGTGGGGTGAACTACAACCCCCTGCACTTCAGCGGCGCCGTTGGCCGGTACTTCACGCTCGGAGCCCGCTACCGCTTCAACTGAGCGAAAGCGCTTGCAGGCACGGTCGCAATGCCCGCAGCCCGGCTGCGGGCATTGTCCGTTGTGGAGGTCGGACAGCGCCGATTCCAAGGCTAACATGCCGTTGTGGAGCGTCGGGGCCGGGCGTGCGGTTGCGACGGCGTCCTTCCGGCACGTCATGCCTGCACCATCCAGGTCTGCCCGTTGCCCGTCGAGCAATGCCGTCCCGCTCATGCGAGGGCGACCGGGCATTCCGCCGCACCGGTCTTTTGCCGCGGCGCCGGCCGATGGCGTAGACTTCGCCGGCTTTCAGGTGACCCGTGGACACTCCCGTCCGCAGGTTGAAACGGGAAGCCGGTGACCTCCATCACGTCCTCATGGACCGGGGATGGGGCATTCCGGCGCTGCCCCCGCAACGGTAAGCGAGACAAGTCGAAGCACGTCGCCACTGTGCACTGCACGGGAAGGCGCTTCGGCGGCAACGGCACGGCCGTTTGCGCTCGCGAGTCCGGAGACCGGCCTGGAAGTCGACTGGTTGCGACGCGGCGGGCGTTGCGGCGGCGTGCCGTCGTCCGCCCGGCATCTCCGCAGCTCTCCCGCCTTGTCCAACTCCCCTTCTTGCCGGCGCGGGCGTGCGCAGGCGTCTGGAGTTTTTTGACAATGCCCCAGTTCCGCATCCTTTCCCTGGCCGTTGCACTGGCCCTTCCTGTGACCGCGTTTGCGCAGAGCAGCGACGCCACCGACAGCCCCACCGACCTCGACCAGATCGTGGTCACTTCCACCCGAACCGCCATCGCGCTGGAAGACAGCATCGCGCCGACCCAGGTGATCGACCGCGCGGCGATCGAGCGCAGCCAGGCGACCTCCCTGCAGGAACTGCTGCAAGGCCGCGCCGGCATCAACCTGGTCAACTCCGGCGGCGCCGGCAAGCTGACCACGTTGTTCATGCGCGGCACCAACTCCGCCCACACGCTGGTGCTGATCGACGGCGTGCGGGTCAACCTGGCCGACTTCGCGTTCGCCACCTTCCAGAACATTCCGGTCGAGCAGATCGACCGCATCGAGATTGTGCGCGGGCCGGGTTCCAGCCTGTACGGCTCGGAGGCGATCGGCGGGGTGATCCAGATTTTCACCCGGCGCGACCACGGCGCCTTCGCACCGTATTTCCAGCTTGGGGCCGGCAGCAACGGCCTGCGCGAGGCCAGCGGCGGTTTTGGCGGCAGCATCGGGCGTGGCTGGTTCGGTGGCGACGCGGGTTACCAGCGCACCGACGGCATCAATGCCTGCCGCGGCTCGGCGACGCTGTTCCAGGGTTGCTATGCCGACGAGCCCGATCGCGACGGCTACCGCAATCACTCGCTCAACCTGCGCGGCGGCTACACGCTCAGCGACACGGTCAGTGTCGAGGCCAGCGCGTTGCGTACCGAGGGCGAGAACGAGTACGACGGCTTCTACAACTACTCCGAGATCATGCAACAGGTGTTCAGCGGCAAGCTGCGCTACACCCCGAGCGAGCGCGTGGCGGTGACCGTCAACGCTGGACGCAGCGACAATGAGTCCGACAACTACACCGACGACGTCCACGCCAGCACCAACAACACCCACCGCGATACGGCCTCGGTGCAGGCCGATATCGCCGTCGCCAGCGGGCAGTTGCTCACCGCAGGCGTGGACTGGTACCAGGACCACCTCGACAGCAGCACCGCCTACCTGGTCGACAGCCGCGAGAACACGGCGGTGTTCGTGCAATACCAGGGTACGTTCGGTGCCCAGCAGTGGCAGGCGGGCGTGCGCAACGACGACAACGACCAGTTCGGCAACCGCACCACCGGTTCGCTCGGCTGGGGCATGACACTGGGCAGCGGTTTCCGGCTGTCCGCGAACTACGGCACCGGTTTCAAGGCACCCACCTTCAGCGATCTGTATGACCCGTGGAGCGGCGTGCCGACGCTCAAACCGGAGACATCTGAAAGTCTCAATCTGGGCCTCGCGCAGACCGCGGAAAACTGGAGCTGGGCGCTCGACGTATACGAGACGCGGATCGACGACCTGATCACTTACGACTCGACGACGTGGATGATGAGCCAGGTCGAGCGGGCGCGGATCCGTGGCGCGGAGTTCACTTTCAACACCACCGTTGCCGGTTGGGATCTGTCGACCCAGCTCAGCCACACCGACCCGCGCAATCACTCCACGGGTGTCCAGCACGACAACCTGCTCGCGCGCCGTGCCCGCAACACCGCGCGGGTGGATCTGGACCGCCGCTTCGGCGACTTCCGTTTCGGTACCACGCTCATCGCCGCCGGCGAGCGGTTCGACGATGCCGCCAACAACGTGCGCCTGGGCGGTTACGGCACGCTGGACCTGCGGGTGGAATACGCACTCAGCCCGGCCTGGTCGCTGCAGGCACGGGCGACCAACGTGCTGGATCACGACTACGAGACCGTGGCCTGGTACAACCAGCCCGGCCGCGAATACGGACTGCGTCTGAAGTACCGCCCGGCGCATTGAAGCGACCGGGTTGAAACCGGTTATTGATTGAAACGACAACGCCCCTTGACCGGGGCGTTGTCGTTGGTGCACGGACAGACGGCTGCGGGCTACCCGTCTGCGGCGTCATCCGGCCGTGGCGCGACGGTGTCGGCGGTCAGCACGGTGACGGTGACCGGCCCGGCGGGCGGCTTGTTCCGCGGTGGTGGCAACTGGTCGATGGCGATGCCCGCCGCGGTGGCAAGCTCGGTTCGGCGGTGTTCGGGAACGTCCTGCCAGTGGCAGTCCAGCAGCGCGCCTTCGATCGAATAGAGCAGGTTGAGGGTCGGCCTGAAGCCCGCGCGCTTGACCCGCATGAACGCCTCGACCGGGCCGACCTGGGCGAGTTCATGACGGCTGCGCAGACCGACCTGGCGCAACCAGGCGGTGGATTTGGGGCCGATGTTGCGCAGTTTTTCCTTCATTCCAGCGACTCCAGGAAGACCCGTGCGATTGCTTCCATGCCGCGTTGGTCGTCGGCATCGAAGCGGTCGATCTGCGGACTGTCGATATCGAGCACGCCGATCAGTTCGTCGCCGCGCACCAGCGGCACCACCACCTCCGAGCGCGACGCCGAATCGCAGGCGATGTGGCCGGGGAAGGCGTTGACGTCGGCGACCCGCTGGGTCTGCCGGGTGGACGCGGCCGCACCGCACACGCCCTTGTCGAGCGGGATGCGCACGCAGGCCGGCTGGCCCTGGAACGGACCGACCACCAGTTCGCGGCCGTCGAAGAAATAGAACCCGACCCAGTTGAGTGCCGGCAACGCGTGGTAGACCAGCGCCGACAGGTTGGCCGCGTTGGCGATCCGGTCGCGCTCGCCTGCGAGCAGGGCGCGGAGCTGGGCGGCCAGGTCCGCGTATTGTTCCGGCTTGCTGCCGGACAGCACGGTTGAAGTGAACATCGGGCCAGTCTAGCAGCGGCGATCCGCGCGGGCCTGTGCCGGGCATGGAGGCATCAGACCGGACGGATCCGGGCAGGCCGGCTTCTGATGAGGCCGGCTCAGATGAAGCACTACGGATCATCTGGACAACTGCCGTCATCCCCGCGATGGCGGAGATCCATGGGCGTCAAGCCGTTTATTGGCAGCGTCCCCGGACGACTCGCTGTGCTCGCCTGCAGGTCGTCCTTTTCGGACGACCTGTGCGCTGGGCCTATGGTCGCGGGAGGTCCAGTCGGACGCGGGAATGACGATCAAAAGCGAATTGTCCAGACCTTCCCTACCATGCCGACATGGATATCCCCAGTTTCTACGTGACCGGCACCGATACCGGAGTCGGCAAGTCGGTGGCCAGCGCGAGCCTGCTGCATGCGCTGCGTGCGCATGGCCGGCGCGCCGTCGGGATGAAGCCGGTTGCGAGTGGTTGCGGGTACATCGACGGCGCCTGGCGCAACGAGGACGCGCTGCTGCTGCAGGCGGCCAGCGAACCGCGGCCGGCGTATGCCGACATCAACCCGGTTGCGTTGCGTTCGCCGGTCGCACCCGAGCTCGCGCTGCGCGAGGACGGAGTAGAACTGGACTTCGACCGGATCCTCGCCGCGCATGCACGGCTGGCGGCGCAGGCCGACACGGTGGTGGTCGAAGGTGTCGGAGGTTGGGCCGCACCCTTGTCGTCGCGCTGGGATCAACGCGATCTGGTGCAGGCATTGAAGCTGCCGGTGGTGTTGGTGGTCGGCCTGCGGCTGGGCTGCATCAACCACGCGCGGCTGAGCGTGCAGGCGATCCAGGCCGATGGCGTGCAGCTGCTGGGCTGGATCGCCAACGAGGTGGACCCGGCGATGGCGCGTGTCGACGACAACGTCCAGATACTGCGGGATCGCCTGCCGGTGCCGTGCTGGGGACGGTTGCCCTACCGGCCCCGGCCAGTCCCGGCCGAGCTGGCGGGTTACCTGCACTTGCCGGATGCAGGATCGGCGAACCGGGAGTCGCCGGCCTGAGTGCAGGCAACAAAAAACCCGGAAGCCTGCGCTTCCGGGTTTCGTGTTCCGGCCGTAACTGGAGAGAGAGGCGGATTACTTGGTCTTGGCAGCCTTGGTCGCGCCCTTGGCGAACGACTCGGCCTTCTCGGTCACTGCCTTGGCGACCTGCTCGGCGTTGGCCTGGGTGGTCTTGGCGGCGGCTTCGAGCTGCGACTTGGCGATATCGCCGATCTGCTCGTTGGCCTTGGTGGTGCGGCCGATGACTTCCTGGCCGACGGCGACGCTGCGCTCGACGTTCTCGCGGGCGACCTGCACACCCTTCGGCCAGATCTTCTTCAGGCCGTCGGCGTCGCGCACTTCGGCGACTTCACCCAGGAAGGCGAAGGTGGCATTGGCGCGGTCTTCGATCGCAGCCAGCTGCAGGCCGAACAGGGCCTCGGTGTTTTCGATGGCGAGACGGTTGACCTGTGCCGCGGCTTCCGCGAACTGACGCGTGGCGACGGCGAACTGCTCGTTGAATTGCTGGTACATGACGGGAGTCTCCTGCTTGCGTCGACAAGAGATTTGTCGATTTGTGCGGTGCAGCATAACCCCGATTATGTTGCGTTGCAACAACCGGTGCCTGGGCGGGATTTTGTTCAGCTTCGGCCGCGACCGGGCCGCCATGCCAGGCGTGCGATCAACCCCGGTAACGGCAGCCCGACGTGCAGGTCTCGTGCACCACGACCTCGCTCAGCAACGGCAGGGCCGGTTTCAGGCGCTCCCAGATCCACATGGCGATGCGCTCGCTGGTGGGGTTGTCGAGGCCCTCGATGTCATTGAGGTAGTTGTGGTCGAGCTGCTCGTACAGCGGGCGGAAGGCCGCCTTGATGTCGGCGAAGTCGACCACCCAGCCGGTGTCCGCGCCGGGTTCGCCTTCCAGGTGGATCTCGACCCGGAACGAATGCCCGTGCAGGCGGGCGCACTTGTGCCCGGGCGGGACGTTCGGCAGCCGGTGGGCGGCCTCGAGGGTGAAGATCTTGAAAATATTCATGCGCGCATTGTATCGCCGCCCGAACCGGTATCACGCTCCGGCGCGGCCCGTGGCACGATGACGCCCCATGAATACTCCTGCCGCGGCTTCGCCCGTCATCGACCTCGCCTCCCTGCGCCGGGGCTGTGCGCAGTGCTCGCTGCGGCAGCTGTGCCTGCCGGCGGAGATCGGGCCGGTGGACCTGCAGCAGCTTGACGAGATCGTCCGTCGCCGGCGTCCGGTGGAACGCGGTGAATGGCTGTTTCGCACCGGCGATCGGCTGGGCTCGGTGTACGTCGCCCGCGACGGCGCGTTCAAGACCGTCAGCACCACTGAGGACGGCGACGCGCAGGTGGTGGGCTTCCATCTGCCGGGCGAACTGATCGGGCTGGACGCGCTGGGGGCCGGTACGCACCGCTGCGATGCGGTGGCGCTGACCACCGCGAATGTCTGCGAGGTGCCGTTCGAGCAGCTCACCACGGTCGCCGCGCAATTGCCTAGCCTGCAGCAACAGCTGATGCGGGTGATCGGCCAGAGCGTCGGCCGCGATCAGGACCATCTGGAGATGCTGGTGCGACGCCAGGCCAACGAACGCATCGCGCTGTTCCTGCACGGGCTGGGCGAGCGGCTGAGCAATATCGGCCAGTGCGGCAACAAGTTCCGGTTGCCGATGGGACGGCAGGACATCGCCGATTTCCTGGGCCTGGCGCTGGAAACCGTCAGCCGGGGCTTTACCCGTCTGCAGGACGACGGGGTGATCGTGGTGCTCGGGCGCAGCGTGGAGGTCGTCAATGTCGCGGAACTGCGTCGCCTCGCGCACGGTTGCGAGGCAGCGGTGCCCGCTGCGCAAGCGCGGCAGCGATAGGACGAACGCCTGCCTGCTGTTATCCGCCCTTCGGGCACCTTCTCAGCGCTGCACACCCTTCGGGCGCCGCCGCGGGAGAAGGCAGGGATCGGATTCTCCGGTGAAAATTCGATGCGCCAAAGCTCACGTGGGCCGCGGCAGGCAGCCCAGCGCCGCCAGCAGGCCGTGCATCGCCGGTACCTGCATCAGCCACGGCGAAGCCAGTGTCAGCAGGCCCGCCGCGAGCACGAGCAGGCCCGCGCCCAGCCGCCAGCCGCCGCGCTGCAGGCGCTGGCCCAGCCGGGCCCCCGACCAGGTCAGCGACACCATCAGCGGCAGGGTCCCCAGCCCGAACGCGGCCATGGTCAGCGCGCCGTTGCGTGCGTCGGCCTGCAGCCAGGCGGCGGCGAGCATGGTGGTACTGAGTCCGCACGGCATCCAGCCCCACAGCATCCCCAGTCCGATCCGTTTTGCGCTGGTGTTGGCGGGCAGTAGCCGGCGTTGCAGCGGCCGCAGTCGTGCCCACAATGCGCCGGTGCCCGGCCCGGACAGGAATGCGAGCCGGCCCTTGCGATCCAGCAGGCGCACGGCGACCACGATCAGGACCAGCCCGACCGCCGCGCGCAGGCCGATGGCGAGCCAGTCCAGCCGTGCCAGATCGAGAATGCCGTGGCCGACGCCGCCGGCAATCGTGCCGGCCGCGGTGTAGCCCAGTACGCGGCCCAGATTTGGCTCCACCGCGTACTTCCAGCTCGCCTTCGGCCCCATTGCGGAGAAGCCGGTGGCGATGCCGCCGCACATTGCCGCGCAATGCACGCCGCCCATCAGGCCGGTCAGCAGGGCCGCGCCGAGGGTGAGCCAGTCCAGCGGCATGGTCAGCCGTCGCGCCCGTTGCCGGACGGGTCTTGCGCGGCATCCACCGGTTTGCCGTCCGGTCCCGAACCGTCACTCGCCGTTTCGCTGGCCGCCGCTGGTGCGGTGGGCGGCGTCAGTGCGCGCACCGGCCGGTCGTGTTCGTCCTCCCGCAGGATGTCCAGCGCGGGCGTATCCAGATCCTCGAACTGGCCGCGCTTGACCGCCCAGACGAACGCCCAGGCTGCAAGGATCAGGGCCGCCATGCTGACCGGGATGAGAAACAGCAGGATGTTCATGAGTCGGCGTTCGCAGTGGTGAAAACGGGCGGCCTGGCGGGAACGGTGGCGCTCCGCACACGGGTGAGACGCAGCGCGTTGGCGGTCACGATCAAGGATGACAGCGCCATGCCGAGTGCGGCGATCCACGGCGTCACCAGACCGGCCGCGGCCAACGGCAGTGCCAGCAGGTTGTAGCCCAGCGCCCAGCCGATGTTCTGCCGGATCACCCGGCGGGTGCGGCGGGCGACCGCGATCGCCTCGGGCACGCGGGTCAGCGAGCGTCCGGTCAGTACCAGGTCGGCGGCGCGCTGGGCGAGGGCGGCGCCTTCGCCGATCGCCAGCGACACGTCGGCACCGGCCAGCACCGGGGCATCGTTGAGGCCGTCGCCGACCATCGCCACGATGCGCCCGCGCTG
>DATJBR010000031.1:0-14488 GCA_035515255.1 Lysobacter sp.
TCCAGTTGCCCGACAGGTCAATGGAATAGAACGACGGGATCTCGCAGCCGCGCGGCGCATCGGTGCCGTCGGCAAACGAGTTGGCGCAGAAATCGTCACTCTCCGAAGTGATGTTCTTGAAGCTGCCGATGTAATTGGCGATACCGCTCACGCTGAAGTCATTGAACTCCCACGTGGCCCCCAGATTGATGCGGTCCTTGGGCGTGCCGATGCAGTTGGTCACGTCGCAGTTGCCGTGCGTACCGGCGAACTGGAAGCGCGTCCCGTCTGCCTCTTCGCGCTCGAACGAGTTGATCCGGGTCCACTGCAGGTCTAGGCCGAGCTTGCCGTAGTCGCCCAGATCCACGTCCTGGCGAACATCGAAATCCAGCCCCCGCACGGTGGTGGCGTTGGAGTTGACATAGTCGACGCTGACCGCGAGCAAGGTCCCGCTGTCGGGGATGCCCGGGAGGTCGTTGTCGCTGCGCACCACACGCCCGTCGGCAATCGCAAGCTGGGTGCTGCCCTGGTTGATCTCGTTGGTGCGTTTGATCTCCCAGGCATCCAGCGTCATCGCCGTGCTCCGCGTCGGCTGCAGCACAAGGCCCAGCGTGTAGCTCTTGGACTCCTCGGCCTTCAGACCGGGGTTGGGCGAGGTGATGATCGCAATGGCGGCGGCGCAGTCGGCGTCGGTCGCGCCCGGTGCCGGCGTGCCGTTGGGACACCGCACCGGATCGGGCGCGGTGCTGAAAGCGGCGAGACCGCCGTCGCCGGCCTCGGCCGGGTTCGGCGCGCGGAAGCCCTCCGCATACGTGCCGCGCAACGCGATCCAGTCCGCCGGCGTCCACTTGATACCGAACTTGGGCGTGGTCGCGGTATCGCCGTCCTTGTACTTGTCGACACGGAACGCGCCGGACAGCTCAAGCGAATCCAACACCGGCGCCAGCAATTCCGCGTAGGCCACGGCAACCTCCTGGCTGCCGCCATAGGCCGAGAAGCCCAGGCCGATGATGTCACCTGCATCGGTAAAGGTCTGCGGGGCCAGCTCCGCGGTCTGGCGGCGGTACTCGGCTCCCAGCGCCAGCCCCAGCGGGCCGCCGGACAGATCCATCAGGCTGCGCGATGCCTTGAAGTCGATCATGTCCAGCTTGGTCGACGCGTTGGCGCTGATCCTCGGCGAAATGAAGTCATACAGCGCCTGCGAGTTGAGGCCAGCGTCGTCGCCGATCCGCCAATAGCCCACTGGACTGTTGGGATCGGTGAGGGCGGTCACGACGGAGCTGTACCGCAGAAAGCCCTGGCGCTCGTTCACCAGCTCGGTGGAGGAATGCAGGTACGCGGTGTCGATGCTCCACTCGCCCCAGTTGCCCTTCACGCCGAACAACAGGCGCATGAAGTCGTTGGTGGTATCGGTCACCCGCGGTCCGACATCGAACGCGGAATAGCGCAGGCGCGCGGGGACACCCAGCGGGTTGTCAGGATGGTCGGCGCCCAGCACCACGGCACCCGGTCCACTGCTGGCGTTCACCGGTCCGCCCGGGTAACCCCAGGCACCGGAAACGCCAGACGGGGTGTTTTCGAAAGTGGTCTTCTTCCGCGAATAGCCGAGTTCCGTGTACATCTCGAAATCGTCCGAGAGTGCAAAAGTGGCGCGCGCGAAGAAGTTGGCGAACTCCTCGCTCGGGCTCAGATTGCGGAACTGGCCGGCCTGCCACAGGCAACCACCGCCCGGATCCGGCGGAGTGATGGAAGAAATCGCCGCGCACCCCGGCAGCGACTGGTACAGCCCGGTCGCAGGATCGCGGATGCTGCCCACCGGCGAACTGCCGGCAACGGTGCCGCCGCCGGTGATCGCACCGGCCAGAAACTGGCTGCCCGCGATGTCGTAACCGTACGGGCGAAGATCGCCATTGCCGATCCATTTGCGGTTGCGCCGGTCCCTGACCATGATCTCGTCGGTCTTGCTGACATCGACGCTGAAGAAGGCATTGACACCGGTTTCGGCGAAGTCGCCGGCACCGGCCGTCAGCGAGGCTTTTCGCGCCGCGCCGTCGTCATCACCCGAAACGCCGTAGGACACCTTGGCCACCGCGCCGACAAAATCCTGGCGCAGGATGATGTTGACCACGCCGGCGATGGCGTCCGAGCCGTAGATCGCCGAGGCACCGTCCTTGAGGACCTCCACCCGCTCGACCGCTTCCATCGGAATCGTGCTCAGGTCGGTGAACACCTTCTGGCCATCGTCGGCCAGCCCGTACGGCGCCATGCGTCGCCCGTTGAGCAATACCAGCGTGGAGCCGGCTCCCAGACCGCGCAGCGAGATACCTGCACCGCCGCCGGCAAACCCGTTGCCGAACGTCTTCGGGATCGACCCGGCACCGTCCGATGTCAGCGTCTGCAGGTACTCGGCGATGGTCGCCTTGCCGGTCCGCTCGATCTCCTGCCGGCTGATGACCTGCACCGGCGAAGCGGTCTCGACGTCGGTACGCGGGATGTTGGTGCCGGTCACCTGGACACGTTGCAGGGTGGTGGTCTGCTCCTGGTCGGCCTCCTGGGACAGGGCGGCAAAAGGCAAGGCACCGATGATCGAAGCGGCGAGCAGGCTCCGCTTGAAGGCGTGGCAGGAAAGAATGCGCGACATGATGACGACTCCGCTGTGGGGAGGGCCGAAAGGCCCGCGGAAAAGTCCTGAACGACTGTCAGGAAGTTTGTTCTTCGTGAAGACAGGATTCGTTTTTAGGAGCGTTTTGGTGAGCAGTGCGTGAAAGTTCCTATAAGCGACCTGTTCATCTCCCGCTTGGACAGCCGCCGTTCACCTTGGCTCCGGAAAGCCATGTCTGGCCTGCCCTCAAGCGCTCGAACTGCAAGGCAGCCCTGCCTGGCACCCAGAAGGCGATCCGATGGAGCGGACTGGGCCTGGGGCTGCTGCCTCTGGTCATTGGCGCCGTCACGTCCCTGATCCGCGCCGGCACCATTTTCTTCGACATCAGGCTGTTCCTTCGCGGCCGGAAGCGGGTCAGGACCAGCCCGCCGACTCAAGGGGACGATGGAAGCGTCATCGGCACAGCCAAGGAAGCCTTCATGGCGATGCGGTCCGGACAGTCCGGTCAGACCACCGGCCCACTCGCCCGTGCCGCCCCGGCACGGCGACGGATCCACAGATTGATCATCTCGACGAACACCGAAAACGCCATGGCCGCGTACACGTAGCCCTTCGGGATATGCACGCCGAAGCCATCGGCGATCAGCACCAGACCGATCATCAGCAGGAAACTCAGCGCCAATATCTTGACCGTCGGGTGGCGTTCGACGAACTCGCTGATCGGGCGCGCAAACGCCAGCATGAATACGATCGAGATCACGATCGCGGTCACCATCACCCAGCGCTCCTCGACCATGCCGACGGCGGTGATGATCGAGTCCAACGAAAACACGATATCGAGCACCATGATCTGGGCCAGGACGGCAGCGAACGAAGCGGTCGCGGCCGATACGACATGCTCCGACGCCCCTTCGACCTTCTGGTGGATTTCATGGGTGGCCTTGGCGATCAGGAACAGGCCACCGCCGATCAGGATCAGGTCGCGCCAGGAGAACGTCTGCCCGAAAAGGCTGAACAGCGGCGCGGTCAGACCGATTATCCAGACGATCGCAAACAGCAGCAGGAGCCGCGAAACGGCCGCCAGCAGGATGCCGATCCTGCGCGCGCGGTCGCGCTGGTGGACCGGCAGCCGCCCGGCCAGGATCGAGATGAAGATGATGTTGTCGATCCCGAGCACGAGCTCCAGCGCGGTCAGCGTGGCGAGCGCGACCCACAGTTCGGGATTGGCGAGAGTTTCCATCGGTGCTTCCTTCGCGTTGCCGACCTGCTGGCGGAGTGCCAGCACGCAGTCGGTCGCCGCTGCGCGACATCGGTGGTGACCGTGTCATGCAGTGACTCGCGAAGGTCTTGCTCACATGGCCGTGGAGGACATGCCGCTGCGCCGGAGCAGATGCTCGTATTGACGGGTACAGCGTGTGGGAGCTACTCCCCTTCGAGCGCGGAGACTAGCACGCCCTTTTCGAGATTGGATAGAGGCGCCGGATGGATCGGTTGGCACGCGTTCGCCAATCGACTCGCGTGCCGGGCAGTGCCGCGGCCACGTCGCGGAATGACATCAGCGCGGCTCCGAGATGCGCGATGATTTCCTGCACCAGCACGTCCGGCGGAGGAAGGTCATCGAGGTTGTCCAGACTGTCACTTTTCAGCCAGAAAATATCGCGACGGGCCTGGAACAGACCGGGTCGGGGCTGCCAATCCTGGCAGCAGCAGCTGCAGCAGCCGTGAATCCCTCGCACTACTCCACCGTCACCGATTTAGCCAGATTCCTCGGCTTATCCACATCGGTGCCGCGGGCCAGGGCAACGTGGTAGGCGAGCAGTTGCACCGGGATGGTGTGGATCACGGGCGAGAGCACGCCGACGTGGCGGGGGGCGCGGATGACGTGGACGCCTTCAGAGGGGCCGAACTGGCTTTCCTCGTCAGTGAACACGAACAGTTCGCCACCACGGGCGCGGACTTCCTGCATGTTGGATTTCACCTTCTCCAGCAGGCTGTCGTTGGGGGCGATCACCACCACCGGCATGGCGGCGGTCACCAGCGCCAGCGGGCCGTGCTTGAGCTCGCCGGCGGGGTAGGCCTCGGCGTGGATGTAGGAGATTTCCTTGAGCTTGAGCGCGCCTTCCAGCGCAATCGGGTAGTGCACGCCGCGACCGAGGAACAACGCATGCTCCTTCGGTGCGAAATGCTCCGACCAGGCGGTGATCTGCGGCTCCAGGTTGAGCGCGTGCTGCACGCTGCCGGGCAGGTGGCGCAGGGCGTCGAGGTGCTCGGCTTCACGCGTTTCATCGAGGCGACCACGCAGCTTCGCCAAGGTCGCGGTCAGGGTGAACAACGCGACCAGCTGGGTCGTGAACGCCTTGGTCGAGGCGACACCGATCTCGGCGCCGGCGCGGGTGTAGTAGACCAGCCGGCTGGCGCGCGGGATCGCGCTTTCGGGCACGTTGCAGATCGACAGCGTCCGCTCCTGCCCCAGCGACTTGGCGTATTTCAGCGCCTCCATCGTGTCCAGCGTCTCGCCCGACTGCGACAGGGTGACGATCAGGTGCTTCGGGTTGGCGACCACGTCGCGGTAGCGGTATTCGCTGGCGATCTCCACCGAGCACGGCAGCCCGGCGATCGCCTCGATCCAGTAGCGTGCGGTCAGGCCGGCGTAGTAGCTGGTGCCGCAGGCGAGGATCTGCACGCCCTCGATACCGGCCAGCACGTCCGCCGCGTCATCACCGAACAGCTCGGCGGAGAACGTGCCGGCGTCGATCACGCCTTCGATGGTGTCGGCGATCGCGCGCGGCTGCTCGTGGATCTCCTTCTGCATGAAGTGGCTGTAGGGGCCGAGTTCCAACGAGGCCAGCGACACGTCCGACAGATGCACCTCGCGCTCGACCGGGGCGTTGTCGGCACCGAACACCTGCACCGCATCGCGGCTGATCTCGGCGGTGTCGCCTTCTTCGAGGAAGATCACCTTGCGGGTCGCCTGCAGGATCGCGGAGACATCGCTGGCGATGAAGTTCTCGCCCTCGCCGATACCGATCAGCAGCGGGCAGCCCATGCGCGCGGCTATCAGGCGACCGGGTTCCTTGCGGCTCACCACCGCCAGCGCGTACGCGCCGTGCAGCTCATGCACCGCCGCCTGCACCGCCTGCAGCAGATCCTTGCCTTCGGTCAGGTGGGAATGGATCAGGTGGGCGATGACTTCGGTATCGGTCTGCGACTCGAACGCGTAGCCCATCGCGATGAGTTTTTCGCGCTGCTGGTCGTGGTTCTCGATGATGCCGTTGTGCACCAGCGCGACACCGTGGCTGACATGCGGGTGGGCGTTGGCTTCGGTCACGCCGCCGTGGGTGGCCCAGCGGGTGTGGCCGATGCCGAGCTGCGCCTGGAAACCCTCGGCCAATGCCGCGCCTTCCATCTCCGCGACGCGGCCGGTACGGCGTACGCGGCGCACTTCCTGGTCGTTGATCACGGCGATGCCGGCGGAATCGTAACCACGGTATTCCAGCCGTTTCAGGCCTTCGATCAGGACCGGGACCACATCGCGATCCGCGATCGCACCGACGATTCCACACATGGCTAGCACTCCTGCAGGTAGCGGGACAGTTTAGCCGGGAAGGCGACCCCGTACCGGCCGGACGACCGACCGGCGGGCTGTCCGCTCGGACACCCGGAACCGTCCGGCGGACGCAGGCGGCCGGCGGTGCTCTTCTTTGAAATCAATGGCTTGGGATTTGGCACGGAACCTGCTCTAACCAACCAGATAGATCGTCGACCCACACCCAAGGCAGACCCAATGAGCATCCGCGACACCTCCGGCCAGGACCAACCCGTTGCCGCATCTTCCGGGCAGGCGCGCAAACGCCGGCAATGGCTGCTGGGCGGCGCGATCGGCGTGGCTGTGCTGTTGCTGGCCGGCTGGCTGGTGTCTGGCTGGAGTGCCGGCAGCCAGTCGTTCGATGCCGCGCGGGTGCGCGTGGCCACGGTAACCCGCGGCGACCTGGTCCGCGACATCTCCGCCGACGGCCGGGTGATCGCCGCCAACAGCCCGACCCTGTACGCGATTGCCGGCGGCACGGTCAGCCTCAACGTGGTTGCCGGCGACGTGGTGAAGCAGGGTGCGGAACTGGCGGTCATCGACAGCCCCGAGCTGCGCAGCCAGCTCGCGCAAGAGCAGGCCACCCTGGCCAGTCTGGAAGCCGAAGCCGGGCGCGCTGCGCTGGATGCGCAGGTCGCGCTGTCGGCGGCGCAACGCGCACTGGACCAGGCCAGCGTCGAACGCCAGGCCGCGGACCGCGACCTGCAGCGCTACAGCAAGGGGTTCGAAGGCGGCGCGGTGCCGCAGATCGACGTCGCCCGCGCCGACGATGCGCTCAAGAAAGCCGATCTGGGGCTGATCCACGCCCGCCGCGAGTTTTCCCTGCAGGGTCAGGGCGCGAATCTCGACAGCCGCAACAAGCAGTTGCTGGCCGACCGCCAGCGCTCGGTGGTTGCCGAATTGCAGCGGCAGGTGGACGCGCTGACCCTGCGCGCGCCGTTCGACGGCCAGGTCGGCCAGGTGCTGGTCGAGCAGCGCGCGAACGTCGCCGCCAACGCGCCGGTGCTCGGCGTGGTCGACCTGACCCGATTCGAGGTCGAGATCAAGGTGCCCGAAAGTTTCGCCCGCGATCTGGCCATCGGCATGTCGGCGCAGTTGACCGGCGGCGGGGGTGAGCCCTACCCGGCCACGGTGTCGGCGGTGTCGCCGGAGGTGGTCAACGGCGAGGTCACCGCCCGCCTGCGTTTCGCTGACAAACAACCGCCCGGTCTGCGGCAGAACCAGCGCATGCGCGCGCGCGTCGTGCTGGACACCCGCGAGGATGTGCTGATGGTCGAGCGCGGCCCGTTCCTGGAGCAGGGTAACGGCAACCTCGCCTACGTGATGGATGGCAACGTCGCGGCCCGCAAGCGCATCCAAACCGGCGTCAGCAGCATCGGCGCGGTGGAAATCGTCGAAGGCCTCGCGGCCGGCGACCGCATCGTCGTCTCCGGCGCGGACCAGTTCGGCGATGCCGAGCGGGTCCGAATCAGCGGCCTCTGACCCACCCCATCCCATTCGCATCCCCATTCACGGCTGAGCATCGGCCGCCCAAACCACGGAGTTCCCCATGCTGCACATGCAAGCCGTCACCAAGGTCTACCGCACCGAACTGGTCGAGACCCACGCCCTGCGCGCGCTCGACCTGCACGTGCGCGAAGGCGAATTCGTTGCCGTCACCGGCCCGTCGGGCTCGGGCAAGACCACGTTCCTCAATATCGCCGGCCTGCTGGAGACCTTCACCGGCGGCGTCTACAAGCTCGACGGCGAAGATGTCAGCACGCTGTCCGACGACGCCCGCTCGAAACTGCGCAACCGCAAGATCGGCTTCATCTTCCAGAGCTTCAACCTGATCCCCGACCTCAACCTGTTCGACAACGTCGACGTGCCGTTGCGCTACCGCGGCATGTCGGCAGCCGACCGCAAGCAGCGCATCGAAAGCGCACTGGCCCGGGTCGGTCTGGGTTCGCGGATGAAGCACTACCCGGCCGAACTGTCCGGCGGCCAGCAGCAACGCGCGGCGATCGCGCGCGCGCTGGCCGGCAGCCCGCGCCTCCTGCTGGCGGACGAACCGACCGGCAACCTGGACTCGCAGATGGCCCGCGGGGTGATGGAGATGCTGGAGGAGATCAACGCCGAGGGCACCACCATCGTGATGGTCACCCACGACCCGGAACTGGCCGCGCGCGCGCAGCGCAACGTACACATCGTCGATGGCATGGCGACGGATCTGGCGGCTGCGCCGGGGCTGGCCCGCAAGCCGGTCGAAGCCTCCGCCTGATTCCTTTCAGATCCCACTGGGACTTCGGCTGCAGGAGCGACACACGTCGCGACCACAACTTGCCCGCCAAGGCCCATCGCGACTTACGTCGCTCCTACAGAATCTGTTTCGAAGGATTGCCATGTTCAGCTACTACCTCGACCTCGCCTTGCGCAGCTTCCGCCGCAACAAGGTCCTCACCGCGCTGATGGTGCTGGCGATCGCGCTGGGCATCGGTGCCAGCATGACCACGCTGACGGTGTTCTACGTGCTTTCCGGCGACCCGCTGCCGGGCAAGAGCCAGACCCTGTTCTATCCGCAGTTGGACCCCCAGGGAAAGAGTGGCCACATCCCCGGCGAGGAACCCGACGAGCAACTCACCCGCTTCGATGCCGAAGCCCTGCTGGCCGAAGCCAGGGGCGACCGTCAGGCGATCATGGTCGGCGGCAGCATTGCGGTGGAGCCGCAGCGCGATGGCCTGAAACCGTTCAATACCGAGGCGCGCTACACCACGGGCGACTTCTTCCCGATATTCGATGTGCCCTTCGCGTACGGCAACGGCTGGACCGCGGCGCAGGACCAGGCCCGCGACCGCGTGGCGGTGATCTCCAAGGCGCTCAACGACAAGCTGTTCGATGGCGGCAACAGCGTCGGCCAGACGATCCGGCTGGAGCAGACCACGTTCCAGGTGATCGGCGTGATCGACGACTGGCGCCTGACGCCGCGTTTCTACGATCTCAACACCAGCCGTTTCGGTGATCTGGAGCAGGTGTTCCTGCCGTTCTGGACCGCACGCGACCTCAAGCTCGGCCACAGCGGCACGATGAACTGCTGGGGCGATTCGCGCGAGTCCGACGAGGGCCAGTACGGCCTCAACGCACCCTGCACCTGGCTGCAGTACTGGGTGCAGCTGGACACCCCGGCCAAGGCCGACGACTACCTTCGCTATCTGGGCAACTACTCCGACCAGCAGCGCGCCGCCGGACGTTTCGAACGGCCGACCAACGTGCGCCTGCGCAATGTCATGCAATGGCTGGACTTCAAGGGCGTGGTGCCCAACGACGTGCGCCTGCAGACCTGGCTGGCGTTCGGCTTCCTGCTGGTGTGCCTGGTCAACACGGTCGGTCTGCTGCTGGCCAAGTTCCTGCGCCGCTCCACCGAGATCGGCGTGCGCCGCGCACTCGGCGCCTCCCGCCGTGCGATCTTCGCCCAGTGCCTGGTCGAGGCCGGAACGGTAGGTCTGGCCGGCGGCGTGCTGGGCCTCGGGCTGGCCCTGCTCGGGCTGTGGGCGGTACGCCAACAACCTGCCAGCTACGCCGAGCTGGCCCGGCTGGATCCGCTGATGTTGCTGACCACCTTCGTGCTCGCGATCGTCGCCAGCCTGCTCGCCGGCGTGCTGCCGGCCTGGCGCGCCTGCCAGGTCACGCCCGCCATCCAGCTCAAGAGCCAGTGAGGCCACGCCATGTTTGATATCCGCCCCATCCTGTCGACCCTGCGTCGGCACAAGACCGCCTCGGCGCTGATCGTGCTGGAGATCGCCCTGAGCTGCGCGATCATCTGCAACGCGGTGTTCCTGATCGGCACCCGCATCGAACGCATCGAACGCCCCAGCGGCCTGGCCGAGTCGGAGATCGTGCGCATCCAGCTCACCGGCATCGGCAAGGACGACAACGCCGAAGCGCTCAGCCGTGAGGACATCGCGGCGCTGCAGGCGATTCCCGGCGTCAAGGCCGCCGCGCTGATCAACCAGATCCCGTTCGGCAACTCCTCCTGGAACACCTCGGTCAACCTCAAGCCCGACCAGGAGGTTTCCAGCCTGAACCTGGGCATGTACGTGGGCGACGAGCAATTGCTGGAAACGCTCGGCCTGGAACTGGTGGCCGGACGCGACTTCAACAGCGACGAGTACATCGAATACGCGGCGCTGAGCTCATCCGACAAGGCACCCGGCATTCCCTCGGTGATCCTCACCCGGGCGGCGGCCGAAAAGCTGTTCCCCGGCGAGAGCGCGATCGGCCAATCGGTCTACGCCCTGGGCAAGGAGCCGACCAAGGTCGTCGGCGTGGTCGAGACCCTGATCCGGCCCGGCAACGCCGGCCCGGCGGCGCTGCACCATTCGATGATCCTGCCGATCCGGGTCTCCTACAACGTCGGCAGCAACTACGTGCTGCGCACCGATCCCGACCGTCGCGACGAGGTGTTGAAGGCCGCCGTCGACAAGCTCGACCAGATCAACCCGAACCGCATCCTGCTGAAGCAGGAGTCCTTCGAGGTCCTGCGCGACAAGTTCTACGCCCAGGACCGCGCAATGGTCTGGCTGCTGGTGGCGGTGATCGTCGGCCTGCTGGTGGTGACCGCGCTGGGCATCATCGGACTGGCCAGTTTCTGGGTGCAGCAGCGCACCAAGCAGATCGGCGTGCGCCGTGCGCTGGGCGCGACCCGCGGCCAGATCCTGCGCTACTTCCAGACCGAGAACTTCCTGCTGGCCACCGTGGGCATCGCGCTCGGCATGGCGATGGCCTACGGCATCAACCTGATGCTGATGGAACGTTACGAACTGGCCCGCCTGCCCGCGATGTACCTGCCGGTCGGCGCGATCGCCCTGTGGCTGCTGGGCCAGATTGCCGTGTTCGGCCCTGCACGACGTGCCGCGGCGGTGCCGCCGGCGGTGGCGACGCGCAGTGTCTGAAGCAGGCACCGTTTAGAGTGTGTGCTTGAGTCCCTCTCCAGTCGGGAGAGGGGCCAACACCCTCCGACTTCGAGCCTTCATGCCCACCATCCTCGTCATCGACGACAACCCCGCGGTCGCCACTGCGCTGGACGTGCTGTTCTCGCTGCATGACATCGACACCCGCGCGGTGACCAGTCCAGAGGACGGGCTGGCGGCGCTGTCGGGCGGTGACATCGACCTGGTCGTGCAGGACATGAACTTCCGGGCCGACACCACCTCCGGCGCGGAAGGCATGACGCTGTTCGGCCAGATCCGCGAACGTCATCCGGACCTGCCGGTGATCCTGCTGACCGCCTGGACGCATCTGGAATCGGCGGTCGATCTGGTCAAGGCCGGTGCGGCCGATTACCTCGCCAAACCCTGGGACGACCGCAAGCTGCTGGCCACGGTCAACAACCTGCTGGAGCTGTCGGAAGCGCGGCGCGAACTGCAACGCCACCGCCAGGGCGGGCGCCGCCGTCGCGATGCGCTGACGCGCGACTACGACCTGTGCGGACTGGTCTGGGCCGACCCCGCCAGCGAGAGCGTGCTGTCGCTGGCCTGCCAGGTCGCGCGCTCCGACCTGCCGGTGCTGATCACCGGACCCAACGGCACCGGCAAGGAAAAGTTCGCCGAGATCGTGCACGCCAATTCGGCGGCGCGAGACGGCCCGTTCGTCGCGCTCAACTGCGGCGCGTTGCCGGGCGAGCTGATCGAGGCGGAACTGTTCGGTGCCGAGGCCGGCGCGTACACCGGCGCGACCCGCGCCCGCGAGGGCAAGTTCGAGGCCGCGGACGGCGGCAGCCTGTTTCTGGACGAGGTCGGCACCCTGTCCCCGGCCGGCCAGGTGAAGCTGCTGCGTGTGCTGGAAACCGGTCGGTTTGAACGCCTCGGCGGCAACCGCGAGCGCAGCGTCAAGGTCCGCATCATCAGCGCAACCAATGCCGACCTGCCGGCGTTGATCGCCGACGGCCGCTTCCGCGAGGACCTGTACTACCGGCTCAACGCGATCGAACTGAAACTGCCCGCGCTGGCGGACCGGCCCGACGACATCCTGCCGCTTGCCCGCCATTTCCTGCCACCCGGCAAGCAACTCGATACCGGTGCCGAACGCGCCCTGCTCGCCCACGCCTGGCCGGGTAACGTGCGCGAGCTGCGCAACACCCTGCAACGCGCCGCGCTGCTGGGACGCGGCGAACGCATCGTTGCCACCGACCTCGGCCTGCCGCCGCCGACGGCGCGAAGTCCTTCATCGGGAGGCTTGGCCATCGCTCCCGAGGAACCCGACCGCGACCAGATCGAGGCCGCGCTGGAACGCAACGCTGGCGTGCTGGCGCAGGCCGCGAACGAGCTGGGGCTGTCGCGACAGGCGCTGTACCGCCGTCTCGACCGGCTCGGCATCCGGCGCGACTGATCCCTCATGAGCTGGCTACGGCGATTACCGATCAGCCTCGTCTTCACCGCATTGGCGCTGCTGCACGCGGCCGGCGTCGCCGCGCTGGCGCTGTGGCTCACGCACTGGTTTCCGCAACCGTGGATGGCCCGCCCGTGGACAGCATGGGCGGCGGCGGTAGCCATCGACCTGCCGCTGCTCATCTACCACGTGCGGCGGGTCTTCGCACCGATGAACTCCCTGTTCCGCGCCCTGGCCGGTACCGTCGCCAGCTACCGCGACGGCGACTACAACTTCAGCCTGTCCGCCGACGTGCACGGCGAACTGGGCGAACTCGTGCAGACCCACAACCGCCTCGGCGACACCCTGCGCGAGCAGCGGCTCGCGCTGGTGGAGCGCGAACTGCTGTTGGACACGATGGTGCAGAACACGCCGGTGGCGATGCTGCTGGTCGACCCGTCGCGGCGGATCGTCCATGCCAACCTGGCGGCCCGGAAACTGCTGGGCGAGGGACGCAAGCTGGAAGGCCAGTCGTTCGACACGCTGGTGTCGCGGACCCCCGAGGCCATGCGCGATGCGCTGGAGCGCGGCGGTGACGGGATGTTCACCGTTGGCGACGACAACGACGACCTCAACCACGGGGGCGAGGACATCTACCACCTGAGCCGCCGCCAGTTCCGCCTCAACGGCCGCCAGCACGAACTGGTGCTGCTGCGGGTGCTGACCGCCGAACTGCGCCGGCAGGAAGTGCAGACGTGGAAAAAAGTGATCCGCGTCATCAGCCACGAGCTCAACAACTCGCTGGCACCGATCGCCTCGCTGGCCCACTCCGGCGCTGAGCTGCTGCGACGCGGCCAGTACGAGCGGCTGCCAATCGCCCTGGCCACGATCGAGGACCGCGCCCGCCATCTGGAAGGCTTCCTGCGCGACTACGCCCGCTTCGCCAAGTTGCCGAATCCCCGACGCGAGCCGGTCATCTGGTCGCACTTCATCGGACAGCTCCGCAGTCAGGTCGACTTCATCACCGGAGATGCCGGCAACGACGGCGTCGCCCGCCTGGACGTAGCCCAGTTGGAGCAGTGCCTGCTGAACCTGCTGAAGAACGCCCACGAATCCGGCTCCGCGCCCGAAGATGTGCAGCTGTCCCTGCTTCGCATGCCGCAGGCCTGGCGCATCGACGTGCTCGACCGCGGCCAGGGCATGAACGAGGCCGTGCTGGCCAACGCGCTGCTGCCGTTCTATTCGACCAAACGCCACGGCACCGGTCTGGGCCTGGCGCTGGCGCGCGAAATCGCCGAGGCCCACGGCGGCCGCATCGCCCTGCTCAACCGCGAAGGCGGCGGCCTGTGCGTGTCGCTGGTGTTGCCGGATTAACGGCTGGGCGCAACCCGTTACGGCTTCTTCGGCCGCTGCCAGCCTTCGACCACCGTCTGACGCGAACGGGCAACGCTGAGCCGGCCTTCCGGCGCCGGACGGGTGATCACCGAGCCGGCGGCGATGGTCGCCTCCTTGCCGACCGTCACCGGCGCAACCAGCGAGGTGTTGGAGCCGATGAAGGCGCCGTCTTCAATCGTCGTCGTCGACTTGTTCACGCCATCGTAATTGCAGGTGATGGTGCCCGCGCCGATGTTGACGCCGCTGCCGATCACCGCGTCGCCGAGATAGCTCAAGTGGTTGGCCTTGCTGCTGACGCCGAGGCGGGTGTTCTTGGTCTCCACGAAATTGCCCACGTGTGCGCCATCGGCGAGCACCGTGCCCGGCCGCATGCGCGCGAACGGGCCGATCGTCGCGGCCCCCTCGACCACCACGCCGTCGAGGTCGCAATGCGCGCGCACCTCGGTACCCACGCCGAGAATGACGTTGCGCAAGCGGCAGAACGGACCGATCCGCACGCCGTCGCCCAGCACCACGCGGCCCTCCAGCACCACATTTACGTCGCTCTCGACATCGTGGCCGACCGTGACTTCACCGCGCACGTC
>DATJBR010000032.1:0-2148 GCA_035515255.1 Lysobacter sp.
CGGCGATGCGGTGTCGATGTCGATGAACCTGGGCTACCTGGTCAGTACCGGAATCTTCATGGTGATCTTCATCGCGGCAGTGGCGGCACAGATCACCGCCCGGCAATTCCATCCCTTTCTGTACTGGCTGACGATCATCGCTTCGACCACGGTCGGCACCACCCTGGCCGACTTCGCCGACCGCTCGCTGGGCATCGGCTACGCCGGCGGTTCGACCCTGTTGTTGGTACTGCTGATCGCCTCGTTGTTCGTCTGGTACCGCACGCTGGGAACGGTCGATATCGGCTCGGTGAGCACGCCGACATCGGAGCTTTTCTACTGGCTCACGATCATGTTCTCGCAGACGCTGGGCACCGCGCTGGGCGACTGGACGGCCGACTCGGCCGGGCTGGGCTACAAGGGCGCCGCGCTGGTGTTCGGCGGATTGCTGTTGCTGGTGTTCTTCGCCTACCTGTGGACCCGCATCCCGCGCACTGCGCTGTTCTGGGCGGCGTTCATCCTGACCCGGCCGCTGGGCGCGGTGGTCGGCGATTTCCTCGACAAGCCCCTGGCCAAGGGCGGTCTGGAACTCAGCCGGTACTCCGCGTCGGCCGTGCTGCTGGTGCTGATCATCGCGTGCATCCTGCTGTTCCCGCAGCGGCCGGCCAAGCGCGCGCATTGAACGCAGCGGGTGGCCGCAGGGCGTGATCGTGCTGCCTCCCGACCCCGGTTCACGCCGTCTTGGCAGGGACAGCCACTGGATAGGCAAATCCGGCGCTTGCATCCGGCGGAACAACGGAAAAGCACAGCCACTCGCACAAGCGAGCCGTGGCCGACGATCAGGCCACTTACCATGTCCTCCATCCCCTGCAACGTATCCCCCGCATGATTGATCCCGATGCCGCCACCATCCCTGCCGGAAGCCGGACAGAGGATGCGGCCGGCGACTCTATAGCCGCACGGCTGGCACACATCCGCGCTCGCATGGCGACGGCGGCGCAACGGGCGGGCCGCGATCCTGCCGGGATCGCCTTGCTGCCGGTCAGCAAGACCTTCGGCGAGGCCGCCATCCGCGAGGCGGTGGCGTTGGGCCTGCGCCGCTTGGGCGAGAACAAGGTGCAGGAAATGCGCGGCAAGGTCGGGCCGCTGGCCGATTGCGGCATCGACTGGGTGATGATCGGCCACCTGCAGACCAACAAGGCCAAGGACGTCGCACGCATCGCCGCCGAGGTGCAGTCACTGGACCGGGTCGAGCTGGCGATCGCGCTGGACCGGCGGCTGCAACTCGAAGGCCGCACGATGGACGTGCTGCTGCAGGTCAAGACCTCGACCGAGCCGAGCAAGTACGGCATCGCGCCGGACGAGTTGACGGCGTTCGCCCGACGTATCGCCCGCGAGATGCCCACGCTGCGGGTACGCGGCCTGATGACGCTGGCGATCAACGTGCCGGAACCCGCCGCGGTCCGCGCGTGTTTCCGCACCCTGCGCGAATGGCGCGACCGCCTGCGCGCCGACGCCATCGAAGGTATCGACATGCAGCGCCTGTCGATGGGCATGAGCGGGGACTTCGAGATCGCCATCGAGGAAGGCGCCACCGAGGTGCGCATCGGCACCGCGATCTTCGGCAGCCGGCCTTACGGTGACGATTACTACTGGCCTGAGGGCCCGGCAGGAAAATGAAGCGTGGAGCTACTCCCCCTCCTCCGGCGGCAACACGACATTGCCCGGGTCCAGCGCGAGGCGGCCGGCGATGAGTACGGCCTGGGTGCGGTTGTTGGCGCCGAGCTTGCGCAGGATCGCGGTGACGTGGGCCTTGACGGTGGCCTCCGAGACGCCGAGTTCGTAGCCGATCTGCTTGTTCAACAGGCCGGAACCCAGCATCTGCAGGACGCGGAACTGCTGCGGGGTGAGGTCGCGCAGGCGGCGCGCGGCGTCCTGTTCGTCGGGGTGGGCGGCAGGGGCATGGAAGGCGGCCGGCGGGGCCCAGCGATCGCCGTCGAGCACGGTGCCGATGGCCTCGCCGAGGGTCGCCGCATCGGCCGACTTGGGAATGAAACCGACCGCGCCGTGGTCCAGCGCGCGCCGCATCACCGCCGGTTCCTCGCGCGCGGACACCACCACGATCGGCAGCTGCGGGTGCAGTGCGCGCAGGTGGACCAGCGCGCTGAA
>DATJBR010000033.1:0-12161 GCA_035515255.1 Lysobacter sp.
GATGGTGATCTTTGCCGAGCCCGGAGAGAGCTGGGCGGTGCATGTGATCGCAGGCCACGCGCGGTTTGCCGACGACTCGGGATTGGCGGCCTTGCAGATGGGCGATACCGCGATCCTGGGCGCTCCGGAACAACGGCTGCGCCATGTGATCGAAGGCGGTGGCGAGGTGTTGCTGGTACGCATCAGGCCGGTTTGAATCCTGCGCCGAAACGGGCCTGCCGATAATCGCGGGTCATCCCGCCGTGTTGTCATCCAGCCAATGTCGTCCGATAAGGGCGTATTGCTCGCCCGGACCCCCACCCCAACATCCAAGCCATGGCGCCTAGGGAGCAGATACCGGGGCGGTGCTTGTCCGCTGGGCCATCGACACCGGTCGTCAGTACACGTCGCGGCGGTAGCGTCCGTCGGCGCTTAGGGTGTCCAGTACGTCCGCGCCGACGATGCCCGCCAGAGCGGCGTCGACCGCCGGGGCCATTCCCTGCAGGCTGCCGCAGACGTACACCGCTGCGCCTTCCTCGAACCAACGGTGCAGTGCGTCGGCACGCTCGTGCAGCAGGTGTTGCACGTAGCGGCGTTCGGTCTGGTCGCGGGAGAACGCCAGGTCGAGGTGCTCGATCCACCCTTCGCAGTGCCAGGTTTCGATGTCGTCGCGGTAATGGAAATCGTGGGCGCGGGTGCGCTCGCCGAACAGCAGCCAGTTGCGATGGTGGCCGGCCTCGATTCTTTCGCGCAGCAGCGCGCGCAGTCCGGCCAGGCCGGTACCGTTGCCGATCAGGATCAGCGGGCGGTCGTCGGTTGGCGCGTGGAATGCGGGGTTGCGACGGATCCGCATATCGATACGGTCGCCGGCCGCCGAGTGGGCGGTCAGCCAGCCACTGCCACTGCCCAGCGCGCCGTCGGGATGGCGGACCTGCCGAACCAGCAGCCGCAGCGGGCCTTCAGCAGGCGTGGAGGCGATGGAATAGGCGCGATGCGGCAGCGGCTGCAAGCTGGCGGCGACCTCCAGTTCGTTCTTCCCCGACACAGTGTCGGCGTTCGGCAAACGGCTGCATGCCGCCAGCTGCGTCAGGGTGATCGGGTCGGCGTCGTTGCCATTCCGCTTGACGACCGCATCGCCGGACAGGCCCGTCCGGGCCAGCCACGCCCCGACGGCCGCCGCGCCATGACGCGGACCGATTTCAGCCACGTCGCCGGCTTGCCAGTCCATGCCTGTTTCCAGCGGCGCCAGCGCGAGGTCGAACACCGCTCCGCCGGGACTGCCCGGGTTGAGCTGTTCGCGCTTGTCCAAGGTCCAGCTGCGGTAGCTCGGACGTGCCCAGTCGGACTGATCGCTGCCGCCGCCGCTGAACTGGCCAAGCAGGTATTGCCAGTGTCGCAGGGCGCCGGGGTCGCCATCGTCGACTTCGACCAGGTCGAACAACGCCCGTGCGCCGGTGCTGCGCAGCCAGGTATCGAGGTGTTGGCCGAAGGCACAAAACAGCTGGTAGTCGCGGTCGCCCAGAGCGAGCACGGCGTATTCCAGATGCTCCAGCCGCAGCTCGTCCTGACCCATACAGCGGCTGACGAACCTGGCGGCAGGGTCGGGCGCGTCGCCTTCGCCGGTGGTGCTGGCGACAAACAGCACGCGCCTGGCCGACTGCAGCGCGTCGGCATCGAGCTGTGCGATGCCCACCAGCCTCGCTCGTTGTCCTGCGTGGTGGAGGGATTGGGCGGTGCGCTGGGCCAGCACCTCGGCCTGGCCGAACTGGCTGGCGTGGACGACCAGCCAGTCGGGGCCGCCATCCGCACCGGCATGGGTCGCATTGGCGGCTGCCGTGGCCTCGGCGGCACGGCGACGCGAATGGCCGAGCACGATGACGAATCCGGTATACGCCGCCAATATCGCTGCAGCGGCCAACAGACGTTGGCGATCCGGCGTCGGCCATTGCCAGGTCTCGACCTGCCAGCGGGCCAGTACGATCACCAGCAGGGACAGGGCAAGCAGTACCGCGATCTTGCCGATGGTGCCGGCGGCCAGGCCACGGCGTTTATCCGAAGGGGCCTGGGTGACGGGTACGGCGTTCATTGCTGCAGGCGGGCGCGGAAGGCGGGTGTCATCCGGCTGGTGAAGCCGTCGCCGTCATGCCACACGAGCAACACCGCCAGTTGATGGTGCAGGGCGTAGGCCCAGCCTTCTTCCGGGCCCAGCACGGTCAATGCCGTCGCCAGCGCGTCGGCCTGCATGCACTGCTCGTGCAGCACGGTCACCGAGGCCAGGCGGTGCTGTACCGGCTGACCGGTGCGCGGATCGATGGTGTGGGAATAGCGCCGTGCGTCCTGCTCGAAGTAGTGGCGGTAGTCGCCCGAGGTCGCCATCGCCAGTCCGTCGAGTGCGACGACCACCGGGGTGTCATCGTTCTGGTTTTTGCTGATGGCATCCTGTTGGCCCGCATTGCCGCCAAGGTCATCGGGGAGCGGGCGCTCCACGGCGATCCGCCATGCGCTGCCGTCGGGCTTGCGCCCGTGGCTGCGCAATTCACCGCCGACTTCGATCAGAAAGGCGGGAATGCCTTGCTTGACCAGGAAGTCGGCCACCCGGTCGACGCCATAGCCCTTGGCGATACCCGACAGGTCGAGATAGGCGTCGCCCGGCTGGGTGAGGTGGCCTGTGTCGTCCAGTTGCAGGCGTTGCCAGCCGACCCGTGCCCGTGCGGTGGCCAGTTCGGCTGGTGCGGGAGCCTGGTCACGAGGGCCGTCGGGGCCGAAGCCCCACAGGTTCACCAGTGGGCCGACGGTGGGATCGAACGCACCATCGGTGCCGGCGGCCAGTTGCAGTGCGGCCGTCATCACCTCGTGGAACTGCGTCGGCAACCGATGCCGGCTGCCCGCGGGAGAGCGGTTGAACCGGCTCAGGTCGGAATCCACCTCCCACGTGCTCATCTGCGCGACCACGGTGTCCAGTTGCGCCTGCACCCCTTGCTGCAACGCGGGCATCGCCTCGGGCGTGGCCTGCAGGGTCACTGACCAGGTCGTTCCCATCGTCTGCCCGCTCAGCTGCTGCAGGGGTGCGACGGCGGCCTTTGCGGGCATGACAGCGGTCACCAGTGCGAGCAGCAACCACGCCAATGCGGCACCGGCCAGGGCAGGAACGGTACGCATCGTTTCAGCGGCAGCACTTCGAACGTGGCCACGTAGCTCAGGCGTCGCTGGGCGGCCTCGGCCAGCGTGGTGCGGTCATCGGTGGTGGTGGTTTCCAGCCAGTACATGCCGGCCTGCGGCCAGATCACTTCGAACTTGCCGTCGACATCGGTGACCAGCTGCAGGTCGTCCTGCTGGTCGCGGTAGCGGGTGCCGCCGGGAACCAGCTCGATCTTCAGCGCGTTGGCGGGCTTGCCGTCGACCAGCAGCTGGAACGTGGCTGCTTCGCCCGCATACAGATCGTTGGGGTGGGTGACCGGGACCAGTTCGATGCCGTGGCCGGTGGGCTGGAACACGGTGGTGGTCGGCGAGCCGACGGTGGCGAACGTCTCTACCCGGCCGACGCTTTCGGTGGCCTTCACGTCGGTCGCGCCGGCCGGCAATTCGGTCTTGAATGCCGCCGGAGTGCCGCGCCAGCGCTTGCTCTCGCCGTCCAGCTGGTATTGCGCGCTCATGCCGTGGTTCACCACCGCCAGCTTGTAGGTGCCTTCCTGCTTGAGCTCCAGGTCGAACACGCTGCGGTATTTGCCGGTGGCCGGGTTCTGCGGCTCCACCTTGCTGCCGTCCGGCGCGGTGACCTGCAGGCCGTCCAGGCGTAGCGGCACATGGTTGAAATAGAACAGGTCGTTGGACACCGCCGCATCCACCGTCATCCACGCGCCGGTGTCGGAGAACACGGTGGCCGAGGGGTACAGCCAGGCCTTGTGGGCGGAGGCGGTCGGGGCGACACACAGGCTCAGCGCGGTGGCGAGGCCGATCAGGCGAAGGTTCATGGCGGGTTCCTGGAAGTGTGGAGTGGGGAAGAGAACATTCGGCCGGGCTTGTTCGGCGGGGCCTGTTCGATCAGGGCTTGATCGCGACACGGACCTGGCCGAGCTCGGTCTTGCCCTGTGCCTGCAATTGCTGGGCGGTCTTGGCGGGCCACTGGAACGGCACGGTGACGACCTCGCGGCCGCCGACTTCGCGTGCCGCCTCGATGACCAGTTCGTACTGACCCGGTGCAAGCCCTTTCAGCGGGCCGCGGGTGTCGCTGAAACGCAGCTGGTGCTGGCCGACCGGTCGGGTCGCGCCACTGACGCCATCGACCGGCATCGACAGCGTGCGGCCGCTGCGGCGCCACCACTGGCGCATGTCCTTGAGCCACTTGGTGCCTTCATCGGCTTTCATGTCGACGTCGTACCAGACCGCCAGGTTGGCGGCGACGGTGTGGTCGGGACGCTCGATCCAGATCGCCACGTACGGCCGGTGGTACTCGGCCACGTTCAGGCGCGGGATGTCGAGGGTGATGTCGAGCTCGGCGGCCGGCAACGCGGCGGGGACGAGCAGCGCAAGCATCAGGGCGAGGCGGGGCAGGGACATGTCGGAATACCAGGGTCGTCAGTGCATGAAAAGGAGGATCAGCAACGCCGGTACGGCCACGCCCAGCCCGACCAGCGGCCAGGTCTTGCCGCGCTGGCGCGAATGCCGCTGCAACAGCCACAGGCCGGTCAGCGCGAACAGCAGGCAGGCAATGGCGAAGAGGTCGATGAACCAGCGCCAGGCCGCGCCGGTGTTGCGGCCCTTGTGCAGGTCGTTGAGCCAGGCGATCGTGCCGCGGTCTGTGCGTTCGTACTCCAAGGCGCCGCTGTCGCGATCGATCGACAGCCACGCATCGCCGCCAGCGCGCGGCAATGAGATGTAGACCTCGTCCTCCGACCATTCCACGCTGCGGCCGGCGACCTGGATGTCCATTTCGCGTGCCAGCCAGTCGCTGGCGATCCGGGGCAGCGGTGTGGCGGCGTCGAAGTCGCCTTCCAGGGTGCGCAGCACGCTCGCCGGCAAGGTCGCGGTGCGGTTGCTGGTGCTTGGCGCGGATTCGATCTGCGAGGCGTGGTTGAGTGTGATCCCGGTGACCGAGAACATCAGCAACGCCGCCAGGCTGACCGCGGCGCTCATCCAGTGCCAGCGATGCAGCGTCTTCAGCCACCAGCCGCGGCTGCTGGCGACGTCGGCGATTTTCTGGGGGGTGGGCGGCATCGGATGGGTTGGCGGGAAAGGTCGGGCGTGGACGGTGCAGAGTACCTTCAATGAGAATCACTCGCAATTAGAATCGTCTGCACACCTGCCGTCCCGCCGATCAGAAGTCCACGTTGATCGACAACCACAGGCGACGACCGCCCTCGCTGGTGCTGCGGCTGTTGGCATAGGCGACGGTGCCGTTGTTGTCGTATGGCAGGTAGTCGACGAAGTCCTTGTCGAACAGGTTGTAGACCGCGGCATTGAGGCTGACCGCATCGCTGAGCTCGTAACGTCCGCCCAGATGGAACTGCGAGTACGGCTTGTAGTCGCCCAACTGCTCCTGGGCCGCGCCGGCGCCGCGGTAGCGCGCGCTGCGGTACTCCCCGCGCAGGTACAGGTTCAGTGCGCTGCCGACCTGCCAGTTGAGGCTGGTGTTGAGCAGGTGCCGGGGCGTGTTGGTCAACGGCTGACCCTTGGCGGCACCGCTCTTTTGCTCGCTGTCGGTGTGGGTGTAGTTGAGCAGCAGGTTCCAGTGCTCGGCCAGTGGCAGTTGCATCGCGAACTCGGCCCCGCGGGTCACCGCGCTGTCGATGTTGACGGTCTGTCCCAGCGTCGCCGAGCGCGGGAAGAAGCCCACGTCCACGCAGTCGGTGCCGGCAAAACTGGCGGCATCGTACTGGGCCCGGGTCAAGCCATAGGCGCAGTTGGTGACCGGGGTGCCGCTGGCGATCTTGTCGTCGAAGTCGTTGTTGAACACGGTCAGGCTGGTGCTGAAGCCGTTGTCGGCGGCGTAGTACACGCCCAACTCGGTGGTGGCGCTGGTTTCCGGCTTCAGGGTCGGCGTGCCGATCAACGGGATGGTGCCTTGGCCGCCGAAGCCCTTGATGCCCGGCGTCAGGTCTTCGACGTTCGGCGAGCGATAGCCCTCGCTGTAGCCGCCCTTGACCACCCAGTTCCGGCTCGCGTTCCAGACCAGGTAGGCGCGCGGACTCAGGTGGCTGCCGAAGATGCTGTGGTCGTCATGGCGCGCGCCGACGGTCAGGTTGAGCGCGTCGTTGACGCGCCACTCGTTTTCGGCGAACAGGGCCCATTGCTGGAACTCGAACGCCGCCGGGGCGACGCCGTCGACCAGTTCGGCATCCAGGTACTGGCCGCCGACGGTGAGCTTGTTCGCGCCGATGTCGGTGATCAGTTTGGTGTCGAACACGCGGTTCCGGTTCTGCAGCCGGCGCGGATCGCCGGCGCCGGCGGTACCGGCAGGCAGCAGCCGGCCGATCGTTTCGGTCCGGCTGTCCTGCAGGCTGCTTTCCAGCGCGCCGAAATCGAAGCGCGCATCCCAGGCGAAGGTGGCCTGGTCGCGGTTGAAACGCAGGGTCGGCGCATAGCCGCCATCGCCCAGCGTGCCCATCTGGCCTTCGCGGTTGTCGTACGCCTGCCGGTTGCTGGCCACCTCCAGCCACAGGTCGTGGTTGTCGTTCGGGGTAAATGCCAGGCGCGCGCCGATGTTGTGGTTGTCGTAGCTGACCGGGTTCGCCCCCATCCACGGCACGATCTCGTCGCCGTCGAGATCGCGATAGGCGATGTCGGCGTGGTCGCGCTTGAAGGTGCCGCCGCGCAGCGACAGCCCGAGCAGGTCATCCACCAGCGGACCGTCGAGGTAGAAGTTGGCGCCGTACAGGTTGCCGAACTGCGAGTGCTCCTGCTGGGTGGTTTCCACCCCGACCGAGCCGCCCCAGGCGGTGCCGACCTTGCGGGTGATGATGTTGACCACGCCGCCCATCGCGTCGGAGCCGTACAGGGTCGACATCGGCCCGCGGATGATCTCGATGCGTTCGATCGCCGACATTGGCGGGATGAAGTTGTTGGCGGTGTTGCCGAAGTCGTTCGGGGCGACATTGCCGGAGGCGTTCTGGCGGCGGCCGTCGACCAGCACCAGGGTGTAGCTGGACGGCATGCCGCGCATGCTGATCTGCGGTGCGCCGGTCTTGTCGACGCCGACGCCGACGTCCACGCCTTCCACGTGCACCAGCGCATCGGCCAGGCTGTGGATGGGCTTCTGCTCCAGATCCTCGCGGGTGATCACGGTGATGCTCGCCGGCGCCTCGCGCACCATCTGCTCGAAGCCCGATGCGGTCACCACCACGGCGTCCAGGTCGGTTGCCTGGGCCGGTGTGGCCGGACTGGCGACCGCCACCTGTGCCATGGCGGTGGACAGTGCGACGACCAGCAGCGCACGTGGGAGGGGAGGGATCTGGATGGACGGGGTGGCCGTGGACATTGGAAGTGCTCTGCAGTTGGAAAGGAATAAGAAAAGTGGCCGCGCACATGCGCGAACCGCCGGTGCGGGCCGGCAGCGGGTTGGGGTGATCGTGGCGGTGCGTTGGCCTAGGTTTGCGCCCAGCGACGCAGGAGGTTGTGGTAGATGCCGGTCAGCCGCAGCAGTGCTTCCGGATCGGCCCCGGAGCGGGTCAGTGACTGGATGGAGGCATCCAGCTCGAACAGCATCTGCCGCTGGCTGTCGTCGCGAACCAGGCTTTGCACCCAGAAGAACGCGGCCATGCGCGCGCCGCGGGTCACCGGCGCGACCCGGTGCAGGCTGCTGGAGGGGTAGACGATCAGGTCGCCCGCCGGCAGCTTGACCTCATGCTCGCCGTAGGTGTCGTTGATGATGAGCTCGCCGCCGTCGTACTCGTCGGGTTCGCACAGGAACAGCGTGCACGACACATCGGTGCGCAGGTGCATCGGTGGCCTATCGGCCGGAACTGCCAGGGCCATCACCGCCCCGTCGACATGGAAGCCGTACTGCCCACCACCCTCGTAACGGTTGAACCGCGGCGGCAGCGTGCGCGACGGCAGCACCGCGGAGAAGTACAGCGGGCTGGCGGCCAGCGCCGCCAGCACCGCCTGGCCAAGCCGCTCGCGCAGCGGCGAGGTTTCCGGCAGCTGCAGATTGCGCTTGACCATCGCGCCCTGCGGGCCGACGGTTTCCTTGCCGTCGGTCCAGTCCGCCGCATCCAGTGCCTGGCGGAACTGGGCGACCTGCTCGAGGGCGAGGATTCCCGGGACGTGCAACAGCATGCTTGGCTCCCCGGATCATCGGCGGCCTTCCCGGGTCGGGAAAGGCCGCCGCATCCGTAGCGTTGTGGTCCGCCCGTTGCCGGGCGGCGGCGGTCAGAAGTGGAAGTTGGCGGTCAGCATCGCCGAGCGGGACAGCCCCGGCGTGTAGCGGAAACCGCTCTTGTTGATGGCCGCCACGTAGTCCTCGTCGAACAGGTTGTAGAGGTTCAGCCGCAGGTCGACGTGCTGGTTGACCGCGTAGCTGGCGACCGCGTCGAACACCCAGTAGGCCTCGGTGTAGGCCGGGGTTCCGATGGCGCCGTCGTTGCCCCGCTTGAGCTTGCCGGAGTAGCGGGCGCCGCCGCCGACGGTGAGGCCGTTCTGGAACCGGTAGGTCGTCCAGGCCGTGAACGCATGTTTCGGGGTGTAGGCCAGATCCCGCGAACCGTCGGTGGACACCGTGGGGCCCTCGACGACCTTGGCGTCCATCGTGGTGAAGCCGGTGGAGACCATCCAGTCGTCGGTGATCCTGCCGACCGCGCTCAACTCCATCCCGCGCACGCGCTTGCGGCCGGTCTGGTAGTACAGCTGATCGACCGGGTCCTGGACGATCTCGTTGCTGACCCGGGTGTCGTACAGCGCGGCGGTGAGCAGCAGCGCGTCATCGGCGAGGTTCCACTTGGCACCGATCTCCGCGGTCTTTGCCTTTTGCGGATCGAACACCGGATTGTTGGCGTTGTTGGCCGAGGTGCTCAGCTCCAGGCTGCCACCACCGGGCGGCTGCTGGGCGATCGCGTAGTTGGCATAGAGGCTGCCGTTGTCGGCGGGCTTGTAGAGTGCGCCAAGCTTCCAGTTGAACAGGGTGTTGGAGGTCCGGGCGTCCACGCTGGGCAGGATCGAACCGGCCGGCAGGCTGCCGCAGGCTGGACCGGCGCGGCCGCCGCAGGGCACCAGGCTGCTGAACTGGGTCTTGTAATGATCGACGCGGATGCCGCCATTGACCTGCCACTGCTCGTTGAACGTGAGCGTGTCGAAGGCATACAGCGCGGCGGTGTCGGTGCGGCCGTCGCCGCGTGCCCCGGTGCGGCCACGGTGCAGTCCGCTGACGTGCGGGTCCGGGTGGTACAGGTTGGCGGCCGGCCAGGCGGTGCCGTCGAGCGCTCCCTTTCCGCGCGTCTGCAGTTCCTCGCGGGTCAGTTCCAGCCCGGTGCCGAGGTCGTGCTGCACGCTGCCGGTAGCGAAGTGCGTGGTGAAGCTGGTCTGGTTGGTGACGATCTCGTTGCGCTGGTCCTTGAAGGTCGGCAGGCTGCGCGCGATGGTCCACGTCGATGGATCATCGATGTCGGGGGTCACCAGGTTCGCCGCCGAGCCCATGAAGGCCGTCAGCAGATAGTCCTGCCGGGTGCGGCCCCAGCGGGTGGTGTTGATCAGTTGCGAATCGTCGGCGATGTCGTGCTCGATCCGGACCGTGACCATGTCGGCGGTGACGTCGTCGTAGTCCGACCGGGTGCCGTAGAAGTTGCGCGGATCCACCCGCGGCGCAGCGGCCAGTTCCGGGCGGGTCGGGTCGGGCGAGGCGTATCCGGGCAGGCCGATGGTCGGTACGCCGCCGTCGGGAAGGTTCTCCTGCTGCACGTGGAGGAAGTCGAGGTAGATCCGCGTCGCCGTGTCCAGCCCGAAACCCAACGAGGGCGCGATGCCCCAGCGCTTGTTCTCGATCTCGTCACGGCCCGGCACGCCGCTGTCCTGCGCCATCAGGTTGAGGCGGAACGCGGCGCCATTGCCGAAGCTGCGGTTCCAGTCGGCAGTGGCGCGTTTCTGGCTGGCAGTGCCGTAGGACAGCGTGCCCGAGGTCCGGTCGTGCAGGACCGGCTGCTTGGTCACCAGGTTGATCGCGCCGGTGGGTGCGGTACGGCCGTTGTCGGTGCCGGCGGGACCCTTGGTCACCTCGATCTGGTCGACATTGAAGATATCGCGGGAGATCGAGCCCAAGTCGCGCACGCCATCGACGAAGATGCTGCCGGAAGTGTCGAAGCCGCGCAGGTACACGGCGTCGCCGGTGGTGGTGTTGCCGTTCTCGCCCGCATAGAAGGTGCCGACGCCGGGGCTGTTGCGCAGCGCTTCGGTCAGGTTGGTCGCGCCCTGCTCATTGAACAGGTCGCTGCCGATGACGCCGATGGTCTGGGTGGTGTCGATCAGCGGCTGGGTGAATTTCGGTGAGGACAGCTGGCGCGACGAGTAGGTCTTGACGCGCTTTCCCTCCACGCTGATCTCGTCGAGCGTCGTGGTCGGGGCATCCGCGGCCGGACCGCCGGCGGTCTGTGCCGAGGCCGCCATGGGCGCCCCCAGCGCCAGGCTGGTGAGGAGCGAGGCAGCGGTCAGGGATTGGGGTGACAGTGCGCGGGAAAGGGCGTGCTTGCGGCTCTTGATGTGGGCCATGTCCATTGCCTTGGGAAAATCCGCCTGCGACCGGCGCGAGGTCCGGGCGAAACGATGGGAAAGATTTTCTGTCTGGATGGAAGACGACGGAGCGCCGCTTCAACACCGGTCAAGCGGGCCTGCATTCGCTTGCCCGCAGCAGACATCGCGGGCAAGTGTAAACGCAATTGCGAATGATTCGCAATAAGATTTATGGGCGGCAAGGCGCCGCACGCGATCGGATCCTGACTTGACGGATCTGCCCTTGCGCCACCGGACGCTGGAGCGGACGCCGTGCTAGCGGTCGTCGCGGGTCCAGACGATGCCGTCTTCCACTTTCACCGGGAAATTCACGGCCGGCTCGTAGGCGGGTGGACATAGTGCGCGGCCATCGCGGACGTCGAACCTGGCGCCGTGCAGCACGCATTCCACCGTCGCATTCTTGCCATCGAAATTGCCTGCGGACAGCTCGAAGTCCTCGTGCGAACAGCGGTCTTCCAGCGCGTAATAGGTGCCGTCGAAATTGACCACCAGGATCGGCGTGTCGCCGTCCCAGGCAACGGTGGACTCGCCCGGCAGCAGTTCGGAGGTGGTGCACACGCGGGTCCAGTCGGTCATGAATCTGCCTGTCTGTGTGTAGGAGCGGCTGTAGGAGCGGCTTCAGCCGCGATGGAATGGTGGATAGCTCGTGTCGGCTCAAGATCGCGGCTCGGGTCGCGAGGCCAGGATGATCCTTGCGACGCTCGCAAGGCCACGAACGGTGGTGACGACATACGGGTCGCGACTGACGTCGCTCCTACAGTTGAAGCGGGGCTGCCAGTGGCTTTTCCAGTACCTCGAAGCGCAGGTCGTCGCGGCGCGGGATGCCGAAGCGCTCGTCGCCGTACGGGAATGGCTTGAACACACCGGTGCGGCGGTAGCCGCGGCGCTGGTAGAACGCGATCAGCTCCGCACGCAGGTCGATCACGGTCATGCGCATCACCGGCAGGTGCCATTCGTCGCGCACCACGCGTTCGGCCTCGTCCATGACCCGCTTGCCGATGCCGCCACCCTGCAGGGTCGGCTTGACCGCGAACATGCCGAAATAGCCGGCGCCGTCCTCCTCGCAGACATGTGCGCAGGAAAGCAGTTCGCCGTCGCGCTCCAGCAGCAGGATCCGGCTGCTGTCGCGCGTGATGTCCTCACGCAGCACCTGCGGGTCGATCCGGTTGCCGTCGAGTACATCGGCCTCGGTGGTCCAGCCCTGGCGGCTGCTGTCGCCGCGGTAGGCGGCGGTGACGAGCGCCACCAGCGACTCGATGTCGGCGAGGGTGGCGTTGCGGAAATGAAGATCGGGCATGGGTGCGTAAAATGGTGCCGTTGTAGGAGCGACGTAAGTCGCGATTTCACTGATACCCGGGATTGTCGTGCATTCGCGACTTACGTCGCTCCTACAGCAGCAGTTTGCGGACCTTCTGCAGGGCGGTGATGAACGCGTCGATTTCCTCGAACGTGTTGTAGAACGCGAACGA
>DATJBR010000034.1:0-13856 GCA_035515255.1 Lysobacter sp.
CCCGAACTCGGAAGTGAAACGCACACGCGCCGATGGTAGTGTGGCTTAAGCCATGCAAGAGTAGGTCATCGCTGAGCATTTACACCGAAGGCCGGACCCCGAAAGGGTCCGGCCTTCTTCTTGGGCGCGATCCGGAAACACCACCACCGGGAAACAAAACAACGGCGCCCCTGGTACGAGGCGCCTGGTGGGTGGTGCCCGTCCGCCAGAGGCCGCGCACCGATGGACGATGCGTTTGGCGCGACTGCCGCATGTTGGGCAGCGCAGGAGAGAGCCCGTTGATCCGGCGCGCTGGTCTGGTGCCCGCGCGGAAGGTTGCAGCCGGTACGTCGCGGTGCGTCGGTACCGCTGCTGTCAGAGCAGTTGGGGCGGCTCGCCGCCGATGATGACCACATCGGCAGGGCGCCGGGCGAACAGGCCCACACTGACGACGCCGGGAATTGGGCCGAACCAGCGTTTGATATCGCCCTGCAGGCGGTTGTACGTTCGACTCTGGCAGTGCACCTGCTCTGCCTGGGGAAAACACAGCCCGTCGCTCAGCCCGCCGTATTTTTCGAGCAACTCACGCATGGACGAGTGATCGGCGAACACAAAATCCGTCTCGCGCACGGATTAGGAGATCGATGTTTCGGTGGCGATTGGGCAAAGCGGGTATGCGGAGCAATCAGCCGGCATGCAGAGCGGCTTGAACCAGCAAAGCAACGACGCAGACCAAACCGCCGGCCCAGCTCAGGCTGCGGAGGGTGGGCTTGCCGGCAAGGTAGAACACGCCGTGCAGCACTCTGAAGACGATGAAGATGATCGACAGTACGGCGATCGTGTGGTGCTCGACGCCCGCGAGTTGGGCCAGCACGACACCGATGGCAAACGGTGCGAAGGCTTCGAACGCATTGAGTTGGGCGGCATTGGCGTGGATCGAGCGGGGGTTTTTCTGGCGGGTCAGCCAGCCGCGCGGGTCACGGTTGTCGAGTTTCTCGCCACTTGCCTTCGCTATCACGGCCCACGGATAAGGCAGGAGGGCCGCGATCACTACGCACCAGTAGGCGGTGGACAGGGTCATGGCGGGCTCCGATTGTGGGAAGGCGCCAGCGTAGCTGAAAACGACTACGGCACCCATCAGGTGCCGTAGTCGCGGAGCAAGCCGGATGCTCGCCGGCCCTTGGTGATTTTCGAGGGCTTCCCGATGTTACGGCGTCTTGTCTGCCGTCCGCATCATGTCGTCGCGCGCGGCGCGGAATGCGTTGCCCGGATACCAGTTGGGCCACTGGTCGCTGCCGGCCAGTTCGCGGCCGACGCCATACAGCGCATCGAGATCCTGCACCACGCCATCGAGTTTCCACGACGGATCGAACTCGTCTCCCGGCTTGTGGTAACGGTGGTCGCGGTAGTCGAGATCCGCTTGTTGCCCGGCGGCCTTGCCGCCTTCGACCAGGTCGTCACCGCCCTTCGCATAGAGGGCCGGCACGCCGGCCTTGGCGAAGTTGAAGTGGTCGGAGCGGAAGTAGAACCCGCTCTCGGGCGTGGATTCGGGAACCAGCACGCGCCCCTGCTCTTTCGCGAACCCGGCCAGGATGTCCTCCAGCTCCGAACTGCCCATGCCCACGACGGTCATGTCGCGCGAGCGGCCGATCACCGACATCGCATCCAGGTTGATCACCGCGACCGTCTTGTCCAGCGGGATGCTGGGATGGGCGACGTAGTACTTGGAACCCAGCAGGCCGGACTCTTCCAGGGTGACCGCGAGGAACAGCACCGAGCGTTCCGGCGCGGGCTGCTGGGCGGCGAACGCCTGCGCGATGCCGAGGATGCCGGCCACGCCGGTCGCGTTGTCGACGGCACCGTTGTAGATGCTGTCGATGGTCGGAATACCGCCGTTCTGGCCCTCGTGGCCGTGGTCGCCCAGGTGGTCCCAGTGCGCCATGTACACCACCGCCTCGTCCGGGCGTGTGGTGCCGGGCAGCAGCGCGACGACGTTGCGCGAGGACTTCTCGGTAATCGCGCTCTTGAGGTCCAGCGACAGCGAAGCGTTGAGCGGGATCGCCTTGAATCCCGGCTGGTTGGCGGCCTGGTACAGCGCGTCCAGATTCTGGCCGAGTTCGCCGAGCACCTGCCGGGCGACATCGCCGGTGATCCAGCCCTGCGCGGGCAGGCGCGGCTCCGGATCATCGGCGACGGCCAAGTCGAACTGCGCGCCGGACCAGGAGTTCTTCACCACGTCCCAGCCGTAGGACGCGCCGTCGGTGTCGTGGATGATCAACGCCGCGGCGGCGCCCTGGCGTGCGGCTTCCTCGAACTTGTAGACCCAGCGGCCGTAATAGGTCATCCGCTTGCCTTCGAACAGCTCGGCATCCTGCACGTGGAAACCGGGGTCGTTGATGAACATCACCACGGTCTTGCCCTTGACGTCGACACCGGCGTAATCGTTCCAGCCCAGTTCGGGTGCATTGACGCCGTAGCCGACGAACACCAGTTCGCTGTCGGCGAGCTTGACCTCGGTCTGACCGCTGCGGGTACCGATCACCATGTCGTCGCCGAACTTCAGGTCACGCGGCTTGCCGTCGACGACCAGGTGCAACCGGGTCGATTCGTCGGCGGTCGTTTCCACCATCGGCACAGTCTGGAAGTAGCTGTCGCCGTTGCCAGGCTTGAGGCCGAGGCGCTCGAACTCCGCCTTCAGGTACTCGACGGTCTTTTCCTCGCCGATGCTGCCGGGTGCACGGCCGGCGAACTCGTCGGAAGCCAGCGTCTTCACGCGCTCGGCGAAGTCGGCGGCGTTGATCGGTGCATCCGATATCGAGGCTGCAGTGCTGGATGGGGTGGCCGGCGCATCGGCCGGCTTGTTGCAGGCCGCCAGTACCAGTGCGGCGGCGACCAGCGAGGTGGCGGGCAGGAGCGGAATGCGGGACATGCGTCCTCCAGGGTCAGCGGGACTGCCGATACTAGCAGCGTCGCATCGGCAACGACCCGGCTTTGCAAGCCGCTGGACGCGCGGCTTGTCCGCGCGATCCGCAACCGCCCGATCGCACCGTCGTCGTCAGTCGTCCCCGGGCACCTGGGTGCCGGAGTACTTCACGGCGGTGGCACCGGTGACAGTCCCGATTCTGGCGCTGTCGTGCACGTAGAGAGTGACCTTGCGCTCGAATACCAGCGCACCGTCGACCTGTGCGTTCGGCCCGATCACCACCCGCGGGTCGTGCTTGCGGATGCTGATCCATTGCGGCGTCGGCTTCTGGTAATGGATCCCGCCGTGCACATGCGAATCGGCGCCCACGGTGAGGTTGCCGGCGACCATGTCGATGTTGCCGTGGATCTGCGTCCCCACAACGCCCACCGCGCCGTTGACGGTGCTGACATCGCCACGGACCACGCCGCCGCGATCGATGAATACCTGGCCGTTGACGGTTTCCACATCGTCGTTGACCTGCACGTTGCGGCCGGCACGGATGCCGCCATTGACGGTGGACAGGTCGCCGACCCGGGCGTCGTCCTCGACCCGGATGCTGCCGTTCACGGTTTCCGCATCGCCGGTGACGGCGCGGGCGCCGATAGTGATCGAACCGTTGACGGTGTCCAGGTTGCCGACATTCTGGTTGCCGGCGTCGACCTGGATGGCCCCGTTGACCTTGCTGATATCGCCATCGGCGGCGAATGCCGTGGCGGGGACGAGCAGGGACAGCGCAAGCGAGAAGGCAATGGTGGTTTGGCGTACTGTCATGGCGGAGCTCCGGTAGTGAAGGGGGCGAAGCATCTGGGATGCGCCGGGGGCACGAGAGGTTGAAACCGCGGTCTCGGATCGGCCCGACGCGGTTATGGCCCAGGCCCGGCCTCCCGATACGAGCTTGATACGCCCCTTCGCTACAATCCACCCCTGTCCAAAGTCACCGGATCCACGCCGTGCCAGCTTCCCCACCGTCCGCCATCCGTCCCGTCGTGCTGCTGATCCTTGATGGTTGGGGACACCGCGAGGAAATCGCCGACAACGCGATCGCGCAAGCGCGTTTGCCGAACTGGGATGCGTTGCTGGCGTCCTCGCCGCACACGCTGATCCATACCGAAGGGCGCCATGTGGGCCTGCCCGACGGACAGATGGGCAACTCCGAGGTTGGCCACATGAACCTCGGTGCCGGGCGCATCGTGTACCAGGACCTGACCCGGATCGACGCCGCCATCGAGGATGGCAGTTTTTTCACCAACGCCGAGTTGCGTGCGGCCTGCGCCGCTGCGCAGGCCGGCGGCGGCACCCTGCACCTGCTCGGACTGCTGTCGCCCGGTGGCGTCCACAGCCACGAGAATCACATCGTCGCCATGCTGGAACTGGCGCGCCGCGAAGGCGTGGCGAAGGTCGCCGTGCACGCGTTCCTGGATGGCCGCGACATGCCGCCCCGATCGGCCCGACCGAGTCTGCAGAAGTTGCAACAGGCCTGTGCGCAGGCCGGCAACGCGCATATCGCCAGTGTCTGCGGCCGCTACTACGCGATGGATCGCGACCAGCGCTGGGACCGCCTGCGCCGGGCCTGGGATGCGATCGTCGAGGGTCGCGCCGATCATCGTGCCGCCGATGCATTGGCCGCGCTGGACGAGGCCTATGCGCGTGGCGAGAACGATGAGTTCGTCGATCCGACCGTGATCGGCGAGTCGCTGCCGATCGCCGACGGCGACGCGGTGGTGTTCATGAACTTCCGCGCCGATCGCGCCCGCCAGCTGGCGGCGGCGTTCGTGTCGCCGGCGTTCACCGGGTTCCAGGCGCGGCGGCCTGCGCTGTCGCGCTTCGTGTGCCTGACCGAGTACGACGCCCGGCTGCCGGCGCCGGTCGCGTTCGCGCCGGATGAGCTGCGCAACACGCTGGGCGAGGTGTTGTCGGACAACGGCATGCGCCAGTTGCGCATTGCCGAGACCGAGAAGTACGCGCACGTGACGTTCTTCTTCAGCGGCGGCCGCGAAGACGCCTATGCCGGCGAGACGCGCATCCTGGTGCCGAGTCCGAACGTCGCAACCTATGACCTGCAGCCGGAAATGAGCTGCCCGGAGGTCACCGAGAAACTCACCGCCGCGATCCGCTCGGGCGACATCGACGTGGCCATCTGCAACATCGCCAACCCCGACATGGTCGGCCACAGCGGCAACCTGGCAGCGGCGGTGAAGGCGGTCGAAGCGGTTGATATCGCGATTGGCGCCATCGTCGCGGCGGTGCGCGACACCGGCGGTGCGATCCTGGTGACGGCCGACCACGGCAATGTGGAGATGATGCGCGACCCAGTCACCGGGCAACCGCATACCTCGCACACCGTCGGCCCGGTGCCGCTGGTGTATGCCGGTCCGCGCTCCGCGGATCTGCGGACGGGCGGCTCCCTGCGGGACATCGCCCCGACCCTGCTCGATCTGCTCGGTCTGCCCAAGCCGGAGGAGATGACCGGCCACAGTCTGCTGCTGGACGGGCGCCTCGACTGATGCCCCGCTCGCACGCAGGCGTAGGCAGCGGATCCACGAGGGTCGTGCTGGTTGCCGTCGTGCTGACCGCCGTCTGGCTGGTGGCAATGCCGGTTCACGCGCAGAACAGCCGCGATACCGAGCGCAAGCTGCAGACGATCAAGAAGGAGCTCAAATCGGTTGCCGGCGAACGCCGGGAGATCGAGACCCGGCGCGGTGCGGCGACCCGTGAACTGCGTCAGGCCGATGAACAGGTCGCCGGGTCCAGCCGGCAGTTGCGTGACGCCGAGCGCGAGCTCGCGACCAGCCAGGCGCAGCTGGAGCAGTTGCAACAACGCCGGGACGGCTTGCAGAAAAACCTCGGCAATCGCCGTGACGAGCTCGCCCGCCTGCTGCGTGCCGCCTACACACAAGGCGATGCCGCGCCATTGAAGCTGATGCTGGCGCAGGACCGCGTCGCCGATGCGAACCGCCTGTTGACCTACCACCGCTACCTGCAGGCCGACCGCGCCGGGCGCATCGCCTCCTTGTCCGCCGAGCTGGCCGAGGTGGATGCATTGGAGCAGGAGATCGTCGCCCGCCGCGCCGAACTCGATGCGGCCCGCGTGCGTCAGCAGGCCCGGCTGGCACAGCTGGAAAAAGACCGCCGCTCGCGCAAGCAGCTGGTCGCCGAGCTCGACCGGCGTTACCAGGACCGCCAGCAACGCGAACAGGCGCTGGGCCGCGATGCCCAAGGGCTGGAGCAGGTACTGAAGAAACTGCGTGCCGCTGCCGCCCGTGCGGCGGCGGAACGCCGTGCGGCTGCCGCCAAGGCCGAGCGCGAAGCCCTGGCGGCGCAAGAAGCGGCCAAACGGGCCGGGCAGCCGTTACCGCGTGCTCCGATCGCGCCCGCGACCATCACCGGGGGGCCCGCGGTCGGCGGCACCGGTTGGCCCCTGGCCGGCAGCCTGATCGCTGGTTACGGTGCCAAGCTCCCCGATGGTCGGGCCAGTCACGGGCTGCTGATCGGGGCTGCTGCCGGCACCCCGGTCCGCGCCGTCGCCGACGGCAGTGTGGTCTACGCCGAATGGATGAGCGGTTTCGGCCTGATCCTGATCGTCGACCACGGCAATGGCTACATGAGCCTGTACGCGCACAACGACTCCGTCCTGCACGATGCCGGCGACACCGTCCGGCGTGGTGATCCGGTTGCCACCGTCGGCACGTCCGGCGGCCACGGTCGGCCCGCGCTGTATTTCGAATTGCGCCGCAATGGCGATCCGATCAATCCCGATGTCTGGCTCAAGCGTTGACGCCCGCGCCTTTACCCGCGATTCGGCGGCCGTCGCCTACCTTGACTGACCGGTTTTCGCCTGCGTGTGACCCATGCGCGCGACATAATCAACACCACTTGCCCTCGACGCCATCTGCTTTCGGAGTTCGCCCATGTCCCTGCGTCGCCTGAGCCCGCTTGCCCTCGCCGTTACGCTGGCACTCTGCCTTCCGATGGCGGTTGCGCAGGAGCGCCAGCCTGCCGAGCCGGTTCCTGTCCTGTCGCCCCCGGGCGCCGTACCGCAAAGCACCGGCGAGCAGCTGTCCGCGCCACTGGACCAGGACCATCCCGCGCAGGAGGACGAGCAGGCCACGCCGACCGCCAATGAGGAGCCGCCGACCGGTCAGGACGAGCGGAGCGGTGGACAGCCCGCGACGGATGAGTCGAGCGCCGACAGCCCCAGCGGCAGCGATTCGAATATCCCGCTGGATGAAATCCGCCGCTACGTGGCGATCTACAAGGCGATCAAGGCCGCTTATGTCGAACCGGTGGATGACCACAAGCTGATGCAGTCGGCGATCCGCGGCCTGCTGCTCGATCTGGACCCCCACAGTGCGTATCTGGAAGGCGATGCGGCGGTGAACTTTGACGAGCAATCACGCGGCAACTACGAGGGCATCGGGGTGGAGATCCTGCGCCAGGTCGATGGCACCCTGCGGGTGATCGCGCCGATCGACGACACGCCGGCCGCACGTGCAGGGATCAAGGCCGGCGACGTGATCGTCGCCGTGGACGGCGTCCCGTTGACGCCATCGGACGACGACAACTCCGCCTCGTTGCGCGGCAAGGCCGGCACCAAACTCGAGCTGACGGTACTGCGCGAAGGTGAGGCGGAGCCGCTGAAACTGATCGTGGAGCGCCAGACGATCCGCATCGCCAGCGTGCGCGGCCGGATGCTCGAACCGGGTTACGGCTATATCCGCATCAGCGCCTTCCAGGCCGATACCGCGGCGGATTTCGAGCGCCAGCTGGAGGCGCTCAACCAGCAGGCGGGTGGACACTTGCGCGGACTGGTGATGGATCTGCGCAGCAACCCCGGCGGCCTGCTGACCGCAGCGGTGCAGATTGCCGACGCGTTGCTGGACAGCGGCCCCATCGTCAGCACCCGCGGCCGCATCCCGATCAGCGACGCGGTGTTCAGTGCCACCCCGGGCGATCGCCTGCAGGGCGCGCCGGTGGTGGTGCTGGTGGATGCCGGATCGGCGAGTGCGTCGGAAGTGCTGGCCGGCGCATTGAAGGACAGCGGACGTGCGCGGGTGGTCGGCAGCCGGACCTTCGGCAAGGGCTCGGTGCAGACCGTGCTGCCGCTGGACAACGGCGACTCGGTCAAGCTCACCACCGCGCGTTACTACACCCCCAGCGGCAAGTCGATCCAGGCGCTGGGCGTGGCTCCCGATGTGCTCCTGCACGCGGACCAGACCGCCGGTCACGGTGGTCGGATGGGTTACACCGAGGCCAGCCTTCCCGGCCATCTGGACGGCGAGGGTGACCAGCGTTCCGGTGAGCAGGCCGGCGAAGTGCTGGAGGGCGACTCCTACATCACTGCCGCGCTGGGGGAGCTGAAGAAGCTGGTGACGTCGGGGTCGAAGCGCTGACATCGACGCGACCCCGGGCACCCCGGGGTTGTTGTGTCCAGCTCATCCGGCGTGGAATGCGTAGGCGTTCGGATTTCCGGGCTTCGCTGGTTGCGCGCTCATTCCCGACAATCAGCGTGGCTTGCCCGGCAGCGGGAACGGGGTGACGACCTTCTCCCCGGTGGTCGCGTCACGGATCGCCGAGGTGCCCTTGCGTTCGACTTCCTCGATCCGCACGATGCTCTGCATCGGCAGGTGGAGCACTTTGGTGCCGCCGAATTCATCGCGCAGGCGCTCCTCGGTCGGGTCGACCACCAGCCCTTCGTGCACGTCGAATACCAGCTCGGCGACTTCGGTGAATCCCCACAGCGCGCTTGAACCGACCTGCCGGGCATACAGCTCGTACACCTTGCCGGCATTGAAGAATGTGATTTTGTAAAGCGTCTTGGCCATCCGCGGATTGTACGGTGCGGGTGTGCGGATCGTTGCCGTGCGGCGTGCCGGTCAGTATCCGCGCCGGCGGCGCAGGCGGCGGGCAATCCCCGCGCGGGTGAGCAACGCGAACACGCCGCCAAACGCGAAACCGGCCAGGTGCGCCGACCACGCCACCGCGCCGAAGGCCGGGCCGATATAGGTGAATACCAATTGCAGCAGCGCCCATACCCCGATCAGCAGCGGCGCGGGCACTTTCACGAACTGCAGGAACAATCCCAGCGGCACCACCACCCCGAGCCGGGCGCCCGGGAAGAGCGCCAGGTAGGCGCCGATCAATGCCGACACCGCACCGCTGGCACCGATGATCAACCGGTCCGGGGTGGAGATCGCCAGCACCGCGGCGAGGTTGGCCACCGCCCCGCCGAGCAGGAACAGCAGCACGAACCGCCACGGTCCCATGGCCCGCTCGGCCGGCAGGCCGAAGATCAGCAGGAACACCAGGTTGCCCAGCAGGTGGGCCCAGTCGGCATGCAGGAACAACGCGCTGACCAGCCGCACCAGGTTGCCGTCCGACAGCGATTGCTGCCAGGCCACCGGCGTGGTCAGGCCACCCGACAGCGCGCCCCATTCCAGCAACAGGTGGCGCTGCGAGGCCTCGGGCAACAGCGCCAGCCAGGTGAAGCAGATCCACAACGCTGCAAACAACAGCGGGGTCGCCCAGCGCAGCGGTGCCTTCTGGCGGGATGGAATCGCAATGAACACGTTGTAGGAACCAGGGAGGAGCCGGAGCGGCTTGATGAAACGGAGGGAAAGGGCGGCACGACGAGCGCTGAACGGGTTCAGCGTGGCCGGCAGATTGTTAGCGTGAGGTTAATCGGCAGGCTATAGTGGACACGGTGCCGTATGGCGGCAGACTCCGGCATCCGCCGGTGACCGGCGAGACCGGCGCTGCAGACCAGATCAAAAACAATGCCATTGGAGATTACACGCATGCAACACGCACATCGCATCACACGCCTGTCCGCCCTTGCCCTGGGTATCACCGGCGCACTGGCGCTGGGGCAGGTCCACGCCTCCGGCTTCCAGCTCAAGGAAAACAGCGTCAAGGGCCTGGGCAGCGCGTTTGCCGGGGCGGGCGTGAAGACCGGCGACACCGCGGTGGTGGTCAACAACCCGGCCACCATGACCCAGTTTGAAGGCACTGCGGCGCAGTTCGACGTCACCATGATCGACCTGAACTACGAGTTCCAAGGCTCCGGCTATGACGTGCTCGGCCGCCCGCTCAGCGGCGGCGACGGTGGCAATGCCGGCGACTTCACCCCGATCCCCGCGTTCTCGCTGGTGCACAAGTTCGACAACGGTACCGCGATCGGCGCGATGGTCAGCGCTCCGTTCGGCTTGGCGACCAAGTACGACAATGACTGGGTCGGCCGCTACTACGCAGTCGAATCGGACGTGAAGATCGTCGAGCTGGCGCTGTCGGGCGCGGTCGACATCATCCCCGACCGCCTGTCGGTGGGGTTGGGCCTGACTTTCTCCAAAGCCGATGTGACCCTGTCCAAGGGCGTGGATTTCGGCACGGTGCTGATGGGCGCCGGCGTGCCGGGCTTCCTGCCGCAAGGCGCCGACGGTTTTGCCGAGGTGCAGGGCGATGACACCGGCATGGGTTGGATCGCGGGCGTCAATTTCCGCCCGACCGACAAGCTCAGCATCGGCCTCAACCACCGCTCCGAGGTGAAGTACGACCTGAGCGGCAAGGTCGACTGGACGGTGCCGGCCCCGGCCCGCGCTACCTTCGATGCAGTCGGCCGCGGCGCGTTCTTCGTCGACGGCGACGCGTCCGCCAAGCTGACCACCCCGGGCATGACCACCATTGACGTGAACTACCAGTTCACCGACCGGTTCTCGATGGCCGCGACCTACGCCGAGACCAAATGGGAATCGCTGCGCGAGGTCCGTATCGACTTCGCCGGCCCGGATCCGGACAGCGTCGAACCGTTCGAGTGGAGCGAGACCCGCTTCGCCTCGATCGGCGGCGAGTACAAGTTCAGCGATGCCTGGACCTTCCGCGCCGGCTACGCGTATGACGAGACCCCGACCACGTTCGCGCATCGCACCCCGCGCCTGCCGGACGAGGATCGCCAGTGGTACTCCGTCGGCGCGAGCTGGAACTTCAGCCCGAACCTGGAATTCAACTTCGCTTACACCCGGCTGGAGCCGGACACCCCGAAGATCGGCATCATCACCGCGCCGCAGGCCGGTGGCCAGCGCCTGTTCGGCGAGTTCGACGGCGGTGCAGACCTGTACGGCATCTCCGCGCAATACAAGTTCTGATCCCCGGAGCAAGAACGAAAAAGCCCCGCCTTTCGGCGGGGCTTTTTTTTGGGCGTTGCGTCCGGTCGATCCAGGCCATGTCGATGGTGACGTGGCCTGGTCTGGTGGGCGGTTATTCGCCCAGTGTCAGCAACGACGCGTTGCCGCCCGATGCGGTGGTGTTGATGGTGATGGTCTTCTCGGTCGTGAAGCGCGGCAGGTAGTGCGAACCGCCGGCCTTCGGACCGGTGCCGGACAGGCCCTGGCCGCCGAACGGCTGCACGCCGACCACCGCGCCGATCTGGTTGCGGTTGACGTAGCAGTTGCCGACCCGCGTGTTGGCCGCGATCTTTTCCACCGTGGCGTCGATGCGCGAATGCACGCCCAGGGTGAGGCCGTAGCCGGTGGCGTTGATCGCGTCGATGACCTGGTCGAGCTGGTCGCCCTTCCAGCGGACCACGTGCAGGATCGGCCCGAACACTTCCCTGTCGAGCTGGTCGAGCGACTTCAGCGCATACGCGCGCGGGGCGAAGTAGCTGCCGTGGGCGGTGTCCTCATCCATCGCGACGGCCGCGATCAGGGTCGCCTCGCGGTCCATGCGTTCGGCATGTGCCTGCAGCATCTTCAACGCGTCCTCGTCGATCACCGGGCCGACGTCGGTCGACAACAGGCCGGGATCGCCGACCTTCAGTTCGGCCATCGCGCCGGCCAGCATGGTGCTGACCTTGTCGGCGATGTCCTCCTGCACGAACAGCACGCGCGCGGCCGAGCAGCGCTGGCCGGCCGAGGTGAAGGCCGACGACAGCGCGTCCTTGACCAACTGCTCGGGAAGGGCGGAGGAGTCGGCGATCAGCGCGTTCTGGCCGCCAGTCTCGGCGATCAGCACGCCGATCGCACCATCGCGGGCGGCCAGTGCGCGGTTGATCGCCGAGGCGGTCTCGTTGGAACCGGTAAACGCCACGCCGGCCACGCGCGGGTCGCGGGTCAGGGCAGCGCCCACCGTGGCGCCGTCGCCGGGCACGAACTGCAGCACGTTCTCGGGCACGCCGGCCTCGTGCATCAAGCGGGTCGCGTAGTAGCCGACCAGGTTGGTCTGCTCGGCCGGCTTGGCGATCACGCTGTTGCCGGTCGCCAGGGCGGCGGCGACCTGGCCGATGTAGATCGCCAGCGGGAAGTTCCATGGGCTGATGCACACGAACGCGCCGCGGCCGTTGAGCTGCAGGACATTGCTCTCGCCGGTCGGTCCCGGCAAGGCCTGCGGGGTGAACATCGTGCGCGCCTGGGCGGCGTAATAACGCAGGAAGTCGACTGCCTCGCGGACCTCGCCAACGCCATCGGCAATCGTCTTGCCGGCATCCTTGGTGCACAACGCGATGAACTGCGCGGTGCGCGATTCCAGCAGGTCGGCGGCGTGCTCGAGGATCGTCGCGCGGCTCGCGGCCGGGGTCGCGTTCCACTTCGGCTGGGCGGCGACGGCGTTCCGTAGCGCCTGCTCCACCACGCCGGCATCGGCCGGCAGCCACTGGCCGACGATCTCGCGGCGATCGGCCGGGTTGGTCACCGGCAGGCGCTCGCCGGTGAGGGTCGCGCCGGGCACCAGTGGCTCGGCCTGCCAGTCGGTGCGCACCGCGGCGTTGATCTGCTCGGCCAGCGTGCGCAGCTGGTTGTCGTCGGCAAGGTTGACGCCCATCGAATTGCTCCTGTCGCAGTATTTCATCGTGTCCGCATGGCTCCGGAACAGCTCGACCGGCAGCGGGATGCGGGGGTGCGGAATGGTCTGGAAGTCGGCCACGGTCTGCAGCGGGTCGCGGATAAGATCGTCGATGGCGACATCCTCGTCGGTGATGCTGTTGACGAAGCTGGAGTTGGCGCCGTTTTCCAGCAGGCGGCGGACCAGGTACGGCAGCAGGTCCTCATGGCTGCCGACCGGCGCATACACGCGGCATGGCACGTCCAGGCGGTCGGCGGGGATCACCTCGGCATACAGGTCGTCGCCCATGCCGTGCAGCTTCTGGAATTCGAACTCGACCTTGCGCCCGCCCAGGTTCGCCATCGCATGCACGACGGCGATGGTCTGCGCGTTGTGGGTGGCGAACATCGGATAGACCGCATCGCGGGCGTCGAGCAGGCGCCGCGCATTGGCCTGGTAGGAGACGTCGGTGTTGGGCTTGCGCGTGAACACCGGATAGCCCGACTGGCCATCGACCTGCGCGCGCTTGACCTCGCTGTCCCAATACGCGCCCTTGACCAGCCGCACCGGGATCCTGCGACCGAGCCGGCGGGCCATGTCGGCGATGTAGTCGATCACGAACGGCGCGCGCTTCTGGTACGCCTGCACGACGATGCCGAAGCCGTTCCAGCCCTGCAGCGAGGGGTCGGCGAGCACGGCGAAGAGCAGGTCGAGCGACAGCTCGAGACGGTCCGTCTCCTCGGCGTCGACGGTCAGGCCGATGCCATGGCCCTTGGCCAGTTGCGACAACTCGAGCACGCGCGGGCCGAGTTCGGCCAGGACGCGCTCGCGCTTGGCATGTTCGTAACGTGGATGCAGCGCCGACAGCTTCACCGAGATGCTGGGCGCGACAAGCGCGTCGGTGAATTTCCCGCTGCGGCCGATCGCATGGATCGCGTCGCGATACGCCTGCTGGTAGCGCAGTGCGTCGGCAGTCGTCAGCGCGCCTTCGCCGAGCATGTCGAACGAATAACGGTAATTGGCGTTGTCGCCCTTGCGCGAACGTGCCAATGCCTCGTCGATGGTGCGTCCCATCACGAACTGGTGGCCCATGATCCGCATCGCC
>DATJBR010000035.1:0-11959 GCA_035515255.1 Lysobacter sp.
TCGCGGTAGAACGCGCCGGCCTGGTGCGGATTCTCGCCGTAGCGCAGGTCCATGACCTTGACGAAATTGCTGTTGTTCTGCGCCGGGAACAGCGCGCGGCTGCCGTCGTCGTTGATCGCCGACAGGTAGTTGCTGATGCAGGCGTCGTAGAAGGCGACCCGGTTGAACGCGGCGACCGAGAGCGCGAAGCGCGTCTTCGCCGACAGCGCGCCGTCATGGGATGCCATTTCTTCGAGCAGTCCGGCGTACTGGGCCGGGTCGGTCGCGACCGCGACGCGGGCGAAGTTCTTCGCCGCCGAGCGCAGCATCGCCGGGCCGCCGATGTCGATGTTCTCGATGATCTGTTCCATCGAGCTGTCGGGGTCGGCGGAGACCTTCTCGAACGGGTACAGATTCAGCACCAGCAGGTCGATCGCATCGATGCCGTGCTGCGCCATCACCGCCTCGTCGATGCCCGCGCGGCCGAGCAGCCCACCGTGCACGACGGGATGCAGGGTCTTGACCCGGCCGTCCATCATTTCCGGAAAGCCCGTTGCCTCCGACACGTCGGTGACCGCCAGGCCCGCCTCGCGGATCGCCTTCGCGGTGCCGCCGGTGGACAGCAGCTGCACGCCGTGGCCGACCAGCGCGGTGGCCAGTTCGATCAGACCGGTCTTGTCGGAGACGGACAGCAGGGCGCGACGGATCTTGACCGGTTGGTCAGTCACCGGGCTGGAGGCGGGAGCGGAGGTCATGGCGGCAGCTTCGAGCGGGAAAGCCGCCGATTATACCGGCGGCGGTCCGGCCGAGGCCGGGCTGGCTATGCAGTCTGGATGCATCGAGTCACGCGTGTCGGGCTCCGCGTGCCCGAGGCAGGTGCGTTTCAGGGTGGGAGTGAATCAACCCGGAAGTGCGGGCCAAGCGTGCTTCAGGCCAGGCCGTACTCGCGCAGCTTCTTGCGCAACGTGGCGCGGTGGATGCCCAGCATCGTGGCCGCGCGGCTCTGGTTGCCCTCGCAGTGGTCGAGCACTTCGGCGAACAGCGGGATTTCCAGCTCACGCAGGGCGATCTCGTACAGGTCGCCGTTGTCGGAACCGTCGAGGTCGCCGAGGTAGCGGCGGATCGAGGTGGCGACATGGTCACGCAGCGGTACGCGCGGTCCGGGGCGGGCGGGGTCGGTGCGGTTGGCGGCTGCGTTCAAGTCTGTCCCCCCAGACATCGGATGTCGGTCGAGCGAGTGTTCTGATGATGCCCGCCATGGTGCGCGAGGCGACGGCGGTCTGAAAGTCTACCACCGCGGTTTTGCCGGAGTTTCGCCGGATTTACGTTGTGGCGATGGGAGCGCAGCAATGGGGCTTTGGGACGTCAGCGGAAATCGAAAGTGAAGGCGACGATCGGCGGTGACGGCTCCAGGATCTCGAAGCTCACGCTGGCGCTCTGGCCGGGCGCGAGTTCCGCCGGCAAGGCCGCATCGGCGGGATGGTAGTCCTGCACCGTGAACACCCGTCGGGCGACGGTTTGTCCGTTGATGTCCGACAGGTTCAGCTGCAACGCCGGCCAGGCCTGCGGCCAGCGCGCGTCGTTGCGGAAACTGGCCTGCACGCTGAGGACACCCTGCTTGCCGCTCGCGGGCTGCACGCTGCGCGCGACCATCGTGTACGCGGCCGGCTCGTGCCAGGGCGGCAGCCGGCAGGCCACTACCTTGCACACGGTGCCGATGGTGGGCCGCCAGCGCGCTTCGGCGGCGAGTTCATTGCGCTGTGCCAGCAGTAGTTGGCTGAGCAGCAGGGCCGTCAGCAGGCCGACGACAAGCAGGCCCGGCCAGCGCAGGTCGGTGCTCCGGGGACGCGTGATGGTGCGTACAAAACTGGGCGCATGTTTGTCGCGGCGTGGTCGCGGCTGCGGCGACGCGATGCTCGGCTCCGATGCCACTGCTGCGACAGCCGGCGGCGCATCACGCGAGGCGACTTCCGGATCGACCGACCGTTCGTCGTTGGGGGCGCCGGGCGGCGCTGTGCTGATGGCGGGGGCGGTTCCGTCGCCGGCGTCCTCCTGCAGTTCGTTGTCGCAACGCGGGCAACGCTGCGACGGACCGTCCGCGGCGACGATCAGGGCGACCAGAAAACCGCAGTGGGGGCAGGGCACGAACATCGGGCCAGTCTAGCCGAGGCCGTCCGCTGACCTGCGCGGTGGAATACGCAGTATTTTTGCTACGGCTGTCACGGTTCCACGCTGTCGTCAGTGGCGCCGCACGCCGCTGATCCGGATCCAGTCGTCCAGCTGCGCGACTTGCAACTGCTCGAAGTCGGCGTCATAGCGCGCCAGCACCTCATCCTCCTGCCCGGCGAGGATGCCCGACAACGCGATCCGTCCGCCCGGCGCGACCCGTGCGGCGAGCGCATCGGCCAACGCGACCAGCGCCGAGGCGAGGATGTTGGCGACCACCACCGGGTAACGGATGCCGGCGGGCTCGTCTTCGGGCAGGTACACCGCCAGGCGCGCGGCCAGATCGTTGCGCTGGGCGTTGTCGGCGGTGGCGGTCAGCGCCTGCGGATCGTTGTCGACCCCGACCGCGCCGGCCGCGCCGAGTTTGAGCGCCGCCAGCGCGAGGATGCCGGAGCCGCAACCGAAGTCCAGTACGGTGGCATCGGCCAACGCGCCTTCACTGGCGAGGCCGTCGAGCCACTGCAGGCACAGCGCCGTGGTCTGGTGGGTGCCCGAGCCGAACGCCAGCCCGGGATCGAGCCGCACGACGGCCGCGTCGGGCGCATCCGCACCCTCGGGCAGGTCGTGGTTCCACGGCACGATCCAGGTGCGCTGGCCGAATTTCAGCGGCTCGTACTGGTCCATCCACGAGCGCTCCCAGTCCTGGTCGGCGACTTCGCGGAACTCCACATGCGACCAGTCGATGCCCTCGTCGACCGCTGTCAGTGCATGCAGCAGCAACTCCGGCAGGGTGCCGCCCGGGAACAGCGCGGTCAGGGTCAACTCGGCCCACAGTGGCATCGCGCCGACGCCGGGCTCGAAGATCGCCTGCTCGTCGGCGGCGTCGGCGTGGGCGTCGGTCAGGGTGACCGCCAGCGCGCCGACGTTTTCCAGCGCGCGCTCGTAGCGCGGCTGGTCGGCCTGGGTGCAGGGCAGGGTGAGTTCGAGGAAGGGCATGGCGGCTCAGCGCTGCATCGCGCGGGCGATTTTCTGGTCGGTCTTGTACTGGCTCAGCGCATACACCGCCCAGATGGTGGCCGGGATCCAGCCCAGCACGGTGATCTGCAGCAGCAGGCAGACCACGCCGGCAATCGGGCGGCCGATGGTGAAGAAGGTCAGCCAGGGCAGGATCAGGGCGATGAGCAGGCGCATTGCAGTGTCCGAGGTGGGTTCGCGGGAAGGTTCGGGAGGGAGCGTGGCACTCCCGCCTCCGGGTCGGAGGTGGGCAGAGGCCCGGACTCAGGTGATCGAGAGCGACTTCTCCTTCTGCTCCTTCAGCCGCTTTTCCAGATAGTGGATGTTCTGCCCGCCCTGCTGGAAACCGACGTCGGCCAGGATGCGCTGGTGCAGGGGGATGTTGGTCTTGATGCCGTCGATCACCATCTCGCTGAGCGCCACGCGCATGCGGGCGATCGCGGTTTCGCGGTCGGGGCCGTGCACGATCAGCTTGCCGATCATCGAGTCGTAGTTGGGCGGCACGCGGTAGCCGGCATAGATGTGACTGTCCACGCGCACGCCCGGTCCGCCCGGGGCGTGGAACTCCTGGATCAGGCCCGGGCTGGGCATGAAGGTTTCCGGGTCCTCGGCGTTGATCCGACACTCGATCGAGTGGCCGTTGACCACGATGTCTTCCTGCTTGATCCGCAGCTTCTGGCCGCTGGCGATCATCAATTGTTCGCGGATCAGGTCGATGCCGGTGATCATCTCGGTGACGGGGTGCTCGACCTGGATACGGGTGTTCATTTCGATGAAGTAGAACCGGCCGTCCTCGTACAGGAACTCGAACGTGCCCGCGCCACGGTAGCCGATGCGGATGCAGGCATCGACGCAGACCTGGCCGATGTCGGCGCGCTGCTGGTCGCTGATGCCGGGCGCCGGCGCTTCCTCGACCACCTTCTGGTGGCGGCGCTGCATCGAGCAGTCGCGCTCGCCCAGGTGGATCGCGCCGCCCTGGCCGTCGGCGAGGACCTGGATCTCCACGTGGCGCGGGTTCTCCAGGAACTTCTCCATGTAGACCATGTCGTTGCCGAACGCGGCCTTGGCCTCGGCCTTGGTGGTCTGGATCGCGGTGACCAGCGCGGCTTCGGTGTGGACCACGCGCATGCCGCGCCCGCCGCCGCCGCCGGAGGCCTTCACGATGACGGGGTAGCCGATCTCGCGGGCGATCCTGATGTTGGTCTGCGGGTCGTCCCCCAGCGGGCCGCCGCTGCCGGGCACGCAGGGCACGCCGGCTTCCTTCATGGCCCGGATCGCCTCGACCTTGTCGCCCATCAGGCGGATGGTCTCGGCCTTGGGGCCGATGAAGATGAAGCCCGACTCCTCCACGCGTTCGGCGAAGTCCGCGTTCTCGGCCAGGAAGCCGTAGCCCGGATGGATCGCCTGGGCGTCGGTGACTTCGGCCGCGGCGATCAGCGAGGCCATGTTGAGGTAGCTGTCGGTCGACGGTGCCGGGCCGATGCAGACCGACTCGTCGGCCATGGCGACGTGCTTGAGGTTACGGTCGACGGTGGAATGCACCGCGACCGTGTGGATGCCCAGTGCGTGGCAGGCACGCAGGATGCGCAGCGCGATTTCGCCCCGGTTGGCGATGACGACTTTGTCCAGCATCGCCCCGGCCTCAGCCGATCACGAACAGGGGCTGGTCGAACTCGACCGGCTGGCCGCTCTCGGCGACGACCTTGAGGATGGTCCCGGAGGCGTCGGCCTCGATCGGGTTGAACATTTTCATCGCCTCGATGATGCCGATGGTTTCGCCGGCGGCGACCGTCTGGCCGACGGTGACGAACGGCGGCTTGTCCGGCGCGGGAGACGCGTAGAAGGTGCCGACCATCGGTGCGCGCACGACGTGGCCATCGGGCAGGTCGTTGCCGGCCGCGACAGCCGGCTTGCTGCCGCCGGTGGCGGCGTCCACGGGCGAGGCCATCGGCATCGGCTGTGCGGGCGCGGCGGCCGGAGCGGCGGCGTAGTTGACCGCCGCGGCGACACCGCCACGCGGCGTGCGCGCCAGGCGGACGGACTCTTCGCCTTCCTTGATCTCGATCTCGGACAGGTTGGACTCTTCCAGCAGGTCAATCAGCTTCTTGATCTTTCGCAGGTCCATGGTGGGCCTCTCGGTTGGTCCAGGGAGCCGCACGGGGCGGCAGGATAGGGTTCAGGCCGCGTTGGCGGTCAAGCGTGCCAAGGCGGCATCCAGGGCGTAACGGTAGCTGTCGGCACCGAAGCCGGCGACCACGCCGACCGCCAGGTCGCTGAAATAGCTGTGGTGGCGGAACGGCTCGCGGGTGTGCGGATTGGACAGGTGAATCTCGTAGAAAGGGATCGCGACGGCCGCGAGCGCATCGCGCAAGGCCACGCTGGTGTGGGTGAACGCGGCCGGGTTGAGCAGGATCAGCACGGTGCCATCGGCGCGGGCGGCCTGCACCCGGTCGACCAGTTCGTGCTCGGCATTGGACTGCAGGCTGTCGAGCTGGTGGCCGGCCGCCGCGGCGGTGGCGCGCAGGGCCGCGTCGATCTCGGCCAGGGTGGCGCGGCCGTAGATCGTCGGCTCGCGTTCGCCCAGCAGATTGAGGTTGGGGCCGTGCAGGACCAGCAGCTTTGCCATGGGGTGTCGGCGGGTGCCGGAACGGTGGAAAGCTCGGGAGTGTGGCGGAGCGGTACGCGCCTGTCCAGAATTTAAGCGTCGTTTCGCCGAAGTTGTCGTGTTTTAATCGGCTGTTTGAAAATGAGTTCGACGCGTCCTGACAGCAGTTGCGGGTTGAGTCAGGGCTGGGTCCACGCGTCGATTTCGCCGTGCTGGAACGGGCCGATCTTCTGTTTGACCAGCCGCCCCCGCGCATCGACCAGCACCGTATACGGCAGCACGCCTTTCAGGTTGCCCAGTTGCACGCCCGAATCGGCCGGGCCGGCGGCGTCGATCAGGATCGGGTAATCGACCGGGATCCGCTGCAGGAAGGCGCGCACCGCGTCGGCGTCGTCCAGCGCGATGCCGACCACTTGCACGCCGGTGCCGTCCTGGCTGGCAGCGAAGCGGTCCAGTTCGGGCATTTCCTCGATGCAGGGGCCGCACCAGCTGGCCCAGAAATTGATCAGTTGCGGGCGGCCGAGGTGGGCGGCGGGCAATTCGAGCGGCTGCCCGTCCAGGTCCGGCAAGTACAGGGTCGGGATCACCTGGCCGCGCTGGGCGACGGCAAGCCCGGCGGGCGCGGGCGGGGCGGTCGCGGACAGCACGTCCTGCAATGCGCGCTGGCCGAGCTCGCTGCGCAACAGCGGCGCCGCGCCGTTGAACCACAGGCCGGCACCGGCACCGATCACGCCGGCCGCCAGTGCGACCAGCAAAATGCGGGTGTTCGGCTTCATCGCGAGGTCACCGCGGTAGCGCGGGCACGGTTTGCACGTTCGGCGAACTTGTCCGCTTTTTCGAAACCGAACAACCGCAGTTCGCGTCGCTCGACGCCGTCGACGTAATACAGGGTGGCCGGCGGGCCGATGATGCCGAGCGCCTTCATCAGCGCCTGGTCGGTGGCGTCATGGGCGGTGACGTCGGCCTTGAGCAGGACGAAGCCGTCCAGCGCGGCGTGGACCTGCGGCTCGGGGAAGGTGTATTTCTCCATCTCCTTGCAGGCCACGCACCAGTCCGCGTAGAAGTCGAACATCAGCGGCTGGCCCGCGGCCTGGGCGGCGGCGACTTCGCGGTCGAGGTCCTCCAGGGACTTGATCGGACGGAACGGCAGTTCGCGTATTTGCGTAGCGGTGCCGGTGTTCAGGGCTGCCAATGGCCGCATCGGGTCGCTGCTGCCGGCGATGGCACCGACGATCTGGGTCGCACCGAGCACGCCGAGCAGGGCGGCGGCGGTCCAGGTCAGCACGCGCAGGCCTTCGTGCGCGGAAGGCTTGCTCGCCGCCAGTGCCAGGGTCGCCGCCGAGCCGAGCAGCAGCACGCCCCACAGGCCCAAGGTCACCGATCCCGGCAGTACCCGCGCCAGCATCCAGATCGCCAGCCCGAGGAACACGAAACCGAACACGCGCTGCACCGCGACCATCCACGGGCCGCTGGTCGGCAGGCCCTTGCCGGCGGCGACGCCGAACGCGAGCAGCGGCACGCCCATGCCCATCGCCAGCAGGAACAATGCCGCACCGCCGAACACCGGGTCCTGGGTCTGGCCGATGTACAGCACGGCCGCGGCCAGTGGCGGGGCCACGCAGGGCCCGACGATCAGCGCCGACAACGCCCCCATCACCGCCACGCCGGTCAGCGAACCGCCCCGTTGCTGGTCGCTCATCGAGCCCAGCCGGTTGCGCAGGGCGGACGGCAACTGCATCTCGAACAGGCCGAAGCTCGACAGCGCCAAGGCGACGAACAAGGCCGCGAACGCCGCCAGCACCCACGGGTTCTGGAACGCGATCTGCAGGTTGGCGCCGACCAGTCCGGCGACCACGCCGGCCACGGTGAATACCAGCGCGCTGGCGAACACGTAGACGAACGACAGGCCGAACGCGCGCGCCGCGCCCAATCCGCGCTCGTGGCCGGCCGATGCGCCGGCGATCAGTCCCGACAGGATCGGGATCATCGGCAGCACGCAGGGCGTGAACGCCAGCAGCAGGCCGAAGCCGAAGAAGCTCAGCAGCGCCCACCAGCGGTTCGGCCCCGACAGGGCGACGGCGAGGCGGCTGTCCTCGGCGAGGTTGGTGGTTTCCGCGTCGGTGCTGCCGCGCGCGTCCACTCCTGCAGGAGCGGCTTCAGCCGCGAGCTTTTGCCCGCCCGAAGCCGTCGCGACTGGACTACCGTCATTCAACGTCGAAGCGATGGAGCCTGCATTGTCCGGAGCATCCTCCGCGTCTTGCGCTACGCCGGCTGCGATCGCGGCTGAAGCCGTTCCTACGGTCGGCTCCGGGGGCGCTGCAACACCGGCCGTCCCGGCCGGCAACGCGATCTCCACCGTCCGCGTCATCGGCGGGTAGCAGATGCCGTCGTTCTGGCAGCCCTGGAAGCTGGCGGTCAGGCGCACCGTGGCGGCATCGGCTCGTTGGCGCTGCAGCGGTACCGGCACGTCGATCTGGTCGAAATACACCACCACGTCGCCAAAGTGCTCATCGCGGTGCTGGACGCCACGCGGCCATTGCGGTTTGCCCACCGCGATGCCGCCCGGATCGCTGCTCAGCGTCAGGGTGGTGTTGTCGCGATACAGGTAGTAGCCGGGCGCCGGAGTGAAGCGCAGCAGCAGCGTGTTGCCGTCTCCGGCGATCGCCTCGAACCCGAACGCCTGCTCGGGAGGCAAGGGCAACGCATCGATGCCGGCGCCGATGCTGCTGAAATTTCCAAGCAGCGAAGGGCGTGCGTTTGCCACCAGGGGACTGGTGCCGGGGACGCCAAGGCGGGTCATGCCGGCGTTGCCCGCGGTGGTCGATGATGTCGCCGGTGCCGCCGTGGGTGTTGCGGCGCTGGCGGGCAGGGCCACCGTCAGCTTGCGGGTCTGCGGCGGGTAGCAGATGCCGGCATCCGCGCAGCCCTGGTACTTGACCGTCAGCGTGGTGCTGGCGGCGTGCGCCTGACCCGGCAACCGGGCGGTGAGGCTTTTGCGATAGGTCTCGACCTTGCCGAAGAATTCATCTTCATACGCCTCGCCCTTGGGCAACTGCAGCGCTCCGGCCTCGAAGCCGGCATCGGTCCGGGCGGAAGTCCGGTGGCGGTACAGGTAATAGCCGTCGGCTATCTTCCAGTGGATAGCGATCGCACCGTCGCCACCGGCGCGTGCATCCAGCGCGAACGCCTGGTCGACCGGCAACAGGTCGTCGGGGTTGATCGCGGCGCTGGCCGGCAAGGCGAGCGCTGCCAGCAGACCCAGGCCGGCGGCGAGCCATCGGCCGCGCACCAGTGCGTGGAGAGGTTTGTGTGGGGACGCGTAGGCTTGAAGCACGCCGGCTTGAAGCGCGTTGGGTTCAGTCATCGTCTCGGGTCTGTTGGGCTACCCAGGCCAGATACGGGGCAAGGCCGCCGATGGCCTCGACCGCGATCAGCTCGGGCAGCTCGTAGGGGTGCAGCGACGCCAGCCGTGCGCCAAGCGCATCCAGCCGGTCGGAGGTGGTCTTGATCATCAGCAGCACTTCCTCGCCCTGCTCGACGCTGCCTTGCCAGCGGTACGTCGAGCGCACGGACGGCAACTCGCTGACGCAGGCGGCCAATCGCTCGTCGACCAGTGCGCGGGCGAGGACGCCGGCGCTGCGGGCATCCGGGCAGGAGCAGTACGCGATGACGACAGACATGGCTGTGATTGTACCGACGCGGGATTGCCGGCGTCGGTACGGCTGCCGTGCCCGGGCGGCGCCGGTCACAGCGTCTTACACGCGCACGCCACAACCGCGGCGCCCGGTACCGCCGTGGCTGCCGTGCAAACAGCGGATCCCTCCACTCGCCCGCTTCCATTGCGGATGGCCACGGATGTCCGGTTGCCGGGTGGGGCGTCGTGTATGAAGGCGATGAATTTCATTTTCCGATCGCTGCCGGTCGTGGTGGCAGCTCGGTGACACCCGTTTGACAGCACTGGATAGAGGGAGAAGGCATGAAGCGGAATCATTGGTTGTCGATGGCGATCCTGGGCGGCGTGGCCCTCGCCTCGTCGGTTGCGGCGTGCGCAGCGGGTGCCGAGCACGCCTTCATGCCGGGCCCCGGCTATGTCGAGGTCGATGTGGATGCACTGGATGGAGAGGCGTACTACTCGACCGAGCGCTTCCCGGACATGGCCGAATCGGTGTTCCTTCCCGATGCCGACCTGGCCGCGCCGGTGCGCGCCTTGTTGCTGGTGGAAAGCCGTGAGGGGTTGCTGCCACACGCCAGGTACCGGGTCACGTACCAGTTGACCAGTGCAGCGGACAATCCGGACCAGACGCGCAGCTATGTCGAAGTGACCCGCTTCAACCTCGGTCCCGCGTTCCGGGAGTCGCTGGTCGATTCGGTCCCGGCCGAGCATCTGGCGGGCCCGGAGGAATTCGGGGTCGGCCCGGACGTCAGTTGGCGTTTCGAGATGGTGCCGCGGCAGGGCATGACCGCCGGCATCGACCGGGCCAGCCGGAAGGAATTGTCGGCCGCCGAAGCTGCCGCAATGGATTGCCTCGGGATGCCGTGCAATGGGCAGCCATCCGCCGAAGGTCCGCAGGGTGCGTGGACACCGCAGGACATGCCATCGCTGCCGCTCAAGTACCGGCTGTCAATCGACGACAGCCCGAATCCGGCCCGCGTGGTCGAGGAGTTGCTCGCGGTGATGGGTGAGGACGCCCAGCAACCGACCGGATTCGTCGCCGGATCGCCGCGCCTGGTATTCGTGGTGTCGGCCAATGCCGACGGCCAGGACCTGGTGACCACGGCGCTGGGCCGCAACTCGGTGGTGTTTGACGACCGGATCGGCACGATGTGGGTCCGTTCGCTGCAGATGCCCGGCCTGCCGGACGACATCAGCGTCTTCATGCAGCCGCGCCAATGACCGCCCCGTGCGCGCCTTTTATTGGACGAGGGCGTGCCTGCAATCACGCCGTGCGTCATGAACTCATGTGCCGGGAACCTGCCCGTCACGGAAGTGCTTTTCACTGATCAAAGGAGACATGTGTATGCGAACGTCCCTCATGGGATCGACCTTGGCCCTGGCCTTGCTGGCCGGCGGTTGTGCGAACGGGGAGGCCGATGCGCCGCTGGCGATGGGTGCGCTTGATGTTGCCGACAGCGTGCCGCCAGCCGCGGCGTCGTCCGCGACACAGATCGAGATCGTGACGGATGCCGGCACGTTCTGGTTCGCACCATCGCGTTGCATGGTGGGTCCCGACAACGATGTGGTGAGCTACATGATTGCCGGTCCGGGCAGTGCGCCCGACGGGCAACCGGTCTTCGTGGAGGTGGCCGGCGATGACGGCAGCCAGACCGACGGTCCCGACCTGCGTATCAACGTCGGCGTCGACAGGGCATTCAAGCCCGGCGATCCGCAATGGATCGCGAACGATGGGATGGCGCACTCGCTGGGGGTCGCTCCAGCGATGGGGCAGATTGACGGCCAGGTCGTGACCTTGAGCGATGTGGTGTTCAGCACGGACAGCACCACCCGCCTGACGGTGGAAGCGCCGATCCGCATCGACTGCAGCGGTCGCTAGGCAAAGGGGAGGGGTCATGTCCAGGGGGAGTGAATCGATGAGTCGCATCGGATGGTCCGTCGGCGCATCTCGACTGCTGTGCGTGGTCGGTCTGGCCGCATTGTTGGCGGCGTGTGGATTCGGCCGCGATCCGGATGCCCAGTCGGGGGCCGAGCCGGGCGAAGACACCAGCCTGATGGCGAAGGCGCGGAATCTGGCATGGGGGCAGCTGTGCAAACGCAGCTCGGCCTGTGACGATGAGGAGTCCCGGGAGGCGATCAAGGCCTTGGGTGAAGTCCTTCAGCAACTACCCAAGGAGGCCAGGCGGCAGTTGGCCGAAGCCGACATGGACGATGCCGATGTCGCCCGGACCGATGCCGATGACGCATCGCAACTCTCCGGGGCCGGTCTGGCGGGTTTGATGGAGATGGCGCGAAGCATGTTGGAAGCCAGCGCCGCGCCGCAGCAGTCGGCGGACGCTTCTCTGGATGTCGATTCCTCCGATGCCGCCCCGACCGATGTCATCGATCCGGAAGTCGCCGGCCGGGAACTCATGGCCCGGCTGGACGGCATTCCGGTCAGGACCGGCGCACTGACGCCGGCCGAGTTGTTGTCCCGCATCGCACCACCCCCGGCCGAGGACTGACCGATGATCGATATTCGC
>DATJBR010000036.1:0-7415 GCA_035515255.1 Lysobacter sp.
GCGGCAATGGCGCCGGCGACGTCGATGGGGGCGGCGACGCCGGTGCAGATGGGGGGTATCGGACCGGGGGCCACTCCGCCGACGGTGGCTCCGGGTGGTGAGGGCGATAAGCCGGCAGCCGGGCGCGAGCCACCCGGCAAGCCTCCAGCGGATGACTCCCCGGCACCATCCGTCGATACCCCGCAACCAGCCCCATCGCCACCCGTCGGCGATGCCATGACCCACAAGGTTGTCAACGACTCGGTCGCCTACCTGCGAAGCCTCGCGGAGTTGCGGGGCCGCAACGTCGAATTCGCCGAGCAGGCGGTCCGCAATGCCGCCACGCTGACGGCCGAACAGGCGTTGCGACAGAACGTGGTGGAGATCGTCGCCGACGATGTCGACAGCCTGCTGGCACAGGCCGATGGCCGCAGCGTCCGACTGCGCGACGGAACAGTGACGCTGGCGACCAAGGGCAAGCCGGTGACCGCCGTGGAGCCTGATTGGCGGTTCAAACTGCTGGCCGTGCTGACCAACCCGTCGGTTGCCTACATGTTGCTGCTGGCGGGCATGTACGGCCTGTTGCTGGAAGGCTACAACCCCGGCGCCGTCCTGCCCGGCGTTGCCGGTGCGATCTGCCTGCTGCTGGCGCTGTATGCCTTGCAGGTGTTGCCGGTGAACTACGCCGGCGTGGCCCTGATCGTGCTCGGCGTGGTGCTGATGGCGCTGGAGTTCACCATGCCCAGTTTCGGCGTACTTGGCGTCGGCGGACTGATCGCACTGATCGTCGGCTCGCTGATCCTGTTCGATACCGATGTGCCGGGCTTTGGCGTCCCCGGCCAGCTGATCCTGAGCATCGGCGTCACCAGCGCGCTGGGTTTCATGGGCGTGATCTGGCTCGCCGCGCGGGCGCGCAACCGGCCTGTCACCACCGGCGCCGACGAGATGGTCGGCCATCGCGCGATCGCACTGGAGGACTTCACCGGCCACGGCCATGTGCGTATCCGCGGTGAAGTCTGGCAGGCGCAATCCAGCATGCCGGTGGCGCGCGGACAACCCGTGCAGGTGCTTGCCCTGGTCGGGCTGGTCCTGCATGTCACCCCTGTGGATGCGCCGCCTGATGCGCGCCTCCGCGACATCGGAGCACGGCCATGAACCTGATTCTGCTCTCACCCGCGCTGATCATCGTGGCGCTGCTTTTTTTCAGCGCGATCAAGATCCTGCGCGAGTACGAGCGCGGCGTGGTATTCCAGCTCGGCCGGTTCTGGAAGGTCAAGGGGCCGGGGCTGATCCTGTTGATCCCGGTCATCCAGCAGATGGTCCGCGTCGACCTGCGCACCATCGTCATGGACGTCCCGTCGCAGGACCTGATCACCCGCGACAACGTCTCCGTACAGGTCAACGCGGTGGTGTACTTCCGCGTGGTCGATCCGGAAAAGGCGATCATCGCCGTCGAGCATTTCTACGAGGCCACCAGCCAGCTCGCCCAGACCACATTGCGCTCTGTGCTTGGCCAGCACGAACTGGACGAGTTGCTGGCAGAGCGCGACAAACTCAACCACGACGTTCGAACGATCCTCGACAGCCAGACCGACGCCTGGGGCATCAAGGTCGCCAACGTCGAGATCAAGCACGTGGACATCAACGAGACGATGGTCCGCGCGATCGCCCGCCAAGCCGAGGCCGAGCGTGTGCGCCGGGCCAAGGTCATCCACGCCGAAGGCGAGCAGCAGGCCGCCGAAAAGCTGGTCGAGGCCGCCAAGTTGCTGGGTGCCGACCCGCGCGCGATCCAGCTGCGCTACCTGCAGACCCTGACCGAGATCGCCGGCGACAAGAGCTCGACGATTGTCTTTCCGCTGCCGATGGACCTGGTGGAACCGATGCTGGCCCGCATGAAGGACCTTCCTCGCCGGTAACGGTCCGCATCGGCCTGACGCCCGCGCATCCGCGCAATCCCCCCCGGACTCCGCCGCAATGCGGGCCCGCAATCACGAACCGGAGCTGGACATGAGCCCGACCACCCTCACCGCACTGACCGTCACCGCCGCTGCCTGCCTGTTGCCGGCCTGCAGCCATGACCCGCAGCGCGCCGATGCCCCTGTCGTGGGCAAGGCCACCGCCGCTGCCAACCAGCATTACATAGCGACCCTGCACCCCATGAACAGCAAGGTGACTGGCAGACACGCAATGGGCGGTGCCGCCTTCGTCGTGGATGGCGACAACCTGCACATCACCATCGACGCCAAGGGCCTGCCGCCCCGGATCGAGCACTGGCAACATTTCCACGGCTTCACCGACGGCCGCGCCGCCGCCTGTCCCACCACCAAGGCCGACGTGAACCACGACGGCATCATCGACCTGATCGAAACCGAAACGGTCGCCGGCACCACGATGGTGCCGTTCGACAACGACCCCGCGGCGATGGACATCGCCCACGGGCAATACCCGCACGCCGGTGCAGACGGCACCTTCCACTATCAACAGATCGTGTCGATGCCGGCCCTCGATGCCGCCTTCGCCAAGGCGTTCGCCGGGCAGGCGCCCGACCTCGACCGGCGCGTGATCTTCATCCACGGCGTGGTCGCCGACACCCATTTGCCATCGACTGTCGCATCGCTCGGACCGATCCCGGCCCACGTCACGTTGCCGATTGCCTGCGGCGTGATCGAACGCGTGCGGGAGTAGCCGTCAGTGATGGCCATGCAGCACGACTACGCCTCCACCGCGCCCACCCGCGCCGAGATCGACGCCATGCCCGGTGCCGTCGTGATCGAGTTCGGCACCGCGTGGTGCAGCCATTGCAACAATGCCCAGCCGCTGATCGCCGCCGCGTTTGACGCTCATCCCGGCGTGCGCCATCTCAAGATCGAAGACGGCCCCGGTCGACGACTGGGCCGTTCCTTCCACGTCAAACTCTGGCCGACGCTGGTGTTCCTGCGTGATGGCTTGGAAGTCGCGCGGGTGGTACGGCCGACCGCAGGCGCGGTGATCCGGGAAGCGATGAAGGCGCTGGGCCCGGTGTGAGGCCGGGCGTGGACAGCTCGATCGGCGGCGCGTCAGCAAGGTTCTGTGTGCCTGTTGCCGACGGATCAGTGCGCGGTGGCTATCGCTCACGCACCGTCCGGGTCTTGCGGTCGCGCTCTATTTTGCCGGTGTCGTTGTTTGCAAGGTCACCCGTCACGATTTGTCGCAGCAGAACGAGTGACAGGATCTTTGTTCACCTGACGCAAATAAACGCAAGGCTAGTTTCGGTTCCGGTGCCATCCCCCGATGAGCGCGCGCAGTTCGCGTCACGGCGCCAACCGAACCCTGGAGAACAAAATCATGGTCACGCCCTTGTCCCGTAAAGCCGTTCTTGCCGTTGCACTGGCAAGCGTCACCCTCGCCAGCTGCAGCAGTTTCATCAAACGCGATGAATTCGACGCCACCATCGCCGAACTCCGCGCCACGGACGCCCGTCTGGAATCGCAGATCCAGACCCTGGCCCAGAAGCACGACGCCCTGGTGACCCAACTCGCCGGTCGCACCCGCGTGGATACCGCTGCCTACTTCACCGTCGGCGACGCGACCCTTGGCGAGCAGGCCAAGCCGTTGCTGGACGACTTCGCCCGTGCGATCAGCAGCAGCCACAGCGACGCCCTGGTCACCGTGGAAGGCTTCGCCGACCCGTCCGGCTCGACCGCACTCAACAAACGCCTCGGCCAGAGCCGCGCTGATGCCGTACGTGACTACCTGGTCACCGCTGGCCTGCCCGCCGGGCAGGTCCGCGCAGTCAGCTATGGCGAGGACAAGAACCGCCAGGTACGCCCAGGTGCTACCGGTGACGCGGGCCAGGACAACCGCCGCGTCGCGTTGGTGGTTGATTACGCGGGACCGGGGACCACCGCGTCCACGGCTTCGACGATGTAATCGGCTCGGCTTCAGCAGTACTGGAAAGGACGCCTGACGGCGTCCTTTCTTCTTTCTCGTCCGGGTGACGGGTACCGTGACCCTCCGCCCCTGTCGAGACCGACCCGATGCCGCTCCTGCAGACCCTTGGCCTGTTTGTCCTGACCGCCGTCGCCGAAATCGTCGGTTGCTGGCTGGTGCTGATGTGGCGCAAGCCGGACGGTGCGGCGTGGTTGCTGGTGCCGGCGGCGCTTGCCCTGGCGGGGTTCGCGTGGCTGCTGACCTTGCATCCCGCGGCCTCGGGGCGGGTGTATGCGGCGTATGGCGGGGTATATGTCGCCACGGCGCTGGTGTGGTTGTGGACGGTGGACGGCGTGCGGCCGGGCGTGTTCGACCTGCTTGGCGGCGGACTGATCCTCGCGGGAGCGCTGGTGATCATCAGCGCTCACTGGATATCGACCGGGTCTTAACGCCGGCCCCTCTATCAATCAACACAACGACCGCAGTTTGTCGATGGCAGGCGGATGCAAGGTTCGCGCGAGGAGACACGATGACGACTCCATGCAGGACGGATTCGGCCCGCGCTGGTTCGGGCGCGATGGTCACCTTGTTGGGCGTGGTGCTGGCAGCCGGTCTGGCCGGTTGCGACAAGCCGGGCGAAGGCAACTCGCTGGGCGATTCACCTCCCGCAGCGGCAACCGGCGAAACACCATCGGTCGTGGGCGAGGGCGGCACCTTGGTGACCGATGCAGCGGATGCCGCCGGCAGCTTGACGGTGATGTCGGTCGGCGGGCCTGCCGACTATGTCGCCGACGATCGCCGCCGCGCGGTCTATCTGCTGGAAGGCGATACCGATGGCAGCAAATGCACGGACGCCTGTCTGCGGCAGTGGGCGCCGTTGTTTCCGCCGACCGGCGCGCCGACCGTCAGCGGCAACCTCGTACCGGTACTGGTCGGCACCATCGACCGCGCCGATGGCTCCAAACAGATCACCTACAACGGCCACCCGCTGTATCACTATGTCGGTGACACACGGCCGGGCAGCACGCTGGGGCACGATCGCGATGATGCGTGGGGCGAGTGGTATCTGGTCACGCCGCAAGGCAACGCATTGGGCGAGGAGGTCGGCAAGCTGGATTGATGGTCGCCGCGCCTGCCTACCTGTCGCGTTTCGTCTGCGATCGCTTGCAGCGTCTGTTTCAGGAGGCTCGGCGGCTGCAATCCCGGCTTGATTCGGCCCGGTTCCGGCAGCGCATGCCAGCCGTGCGCCGGGTTTGTCGACTGCCTCGTGCTCCTGGTTAACCGGGGCTCAATCGTCATCCGATACCGTACCCGGATGCTGAGTCTTGGACCTTTTCCGTTGCCGGCCGTATTGCTGGCCTTCGCCGTCGTGGTTGCACTGCTGGTGGCAAGGCAGTTCCGGCCGCGTCCCGGCGCCGCCACGACGACCTCAACATCGCCCGATCCAGTGCCGGGAGTGACGGCGGGGTCGGTGCTCGTCGACATGCTGTTCGTTGGCGTGGTGGTCGCACGCGTGGCCTTTGTAGTGCAGTGGCTGCCCGAGTACCTCGCCGATCCGTGGTCGATCGTGCGGATCGGCGATGCCGGCTTCACGGTCTGGGCCGGTCTGCTGGCCGGACTGGGTTGGGGCGCATGGAAAGTCCGCAAAATTCCCGCGCTGCGGGTGCAGGTATCGGTCGGCGCGATGACGGGCCTGGCAGTGTGGGGCGGGTTGGCGGGGGCGCTGTGGCTGATGCAGCAGTCCACCGTATCGCTGCCGACGATGGACCTCACCACTGTCGATGGTGAAACGGTCCAGTTGTCGGCGATGTCCGACCGTCCGATGGTGCTCAACCTGTGGGCGACGTGGTGCCCGCCGTGCCGGCGCGAGATGCCGGTGCTCTCAGCCGCCCAACAGCGCCACGAAGGCGTCAATTTCGTGTTCGTCAATCAGGGCGAAGGGCCGGATCTGATCCGCGACTACCTGGATGGCGAAGGCTTGGCGCTGGCCAATGTCCTGCTGGATCCATTTTCCTCGGTGATGCATGGCGTGGGCTCGCGCGGGTTGCCGACCACCTTGTTCTTTGACGGCAACGGCAGGCTGGTGGACACCCACATGGGCGAGTTGTCCGAGGCGAGCCTGACCCTGAAACTGCAGGCCATGGGTTCATCGCCCGCATCCACCCCCACACCTTCACCGGAGGTGCCGTGATGGCACGCAAGATCCAGCCTTGGCTGCTGCTCGCCCCGATACTGCTGTTGTCGGCGGCGTGCACGGACGCGAAGGAACCGGTCGCGACGCCTGCGACCCAGACGGCGGTCAAGCCCGCCGCGACTTCGACCACGAATCATCCCGCACCGATCGAAGCGCTTGAGGCGCGGGGGCTCGAAGTGCTGGGCACGTTCGACGCGCCGTCCGGCCTGACCGGCTACGCGGGACTGGCCGGTACCGACCCGGTAGCGGTCTATCTCACCAGCGACGGTCAACATGCGTTGGTGGGCAGCTTGCTCGACGCCCAGGGCAACGATGTCGGTGCGGAGGCCATTCGCAAACTGGTGGTCAAGCCGGTGTCGGAACGCACCTGGAGCAAGTTGCAGGACGCCGCCTGGGTGCAGGACGGCAAGACCACCGCGCCGCGCACGGTCTATGCCTTCAGCGATCCCAACTGCCCGTATTGCAACCGTTTCTGGGAGGCGGCGCGTCCATGGGTAGACGCCGGCAAGGTGCAGCTCCGGCACGTGATGGTCGGCGTGATCCGGGCCGACAGCGCGAACAAGGCGGCCGCGATCCTCACCGCCAGCTCGCCCGAGCAGGCCCTGACAAGCAATGAGCGCAACTTCGCCAACGGCGGCATCAAGCCGGCGGCCACGGTGTCAGCCAAGGTGCGCGCCGATCTCAACGCCAACGAGTTGCTCATGCTGGAACTGGGTTTCCAGGGCACGCCCGGCATCCTGTTTCTGGACGAGGATGGCAACGTGCAGCGTCGTTCCGGCATGCCGCAGCCGGCCGACTTGACGACCGTGTTCGGCCCGCGCTGATTGCGTCAGGACGGGCTTGCCGACGGGTCGTGGATCGATCCCGCCAGGTCACACAATCCCGGTCGCATAGAACACGCCGATGATCACCATCACCGCCAGCGTCTTGATGATCGTGATCGCGAAGATGTCCTTGTAGGCCTGGCGGTGGGTCAGGCCGGTCACCGCCAGCAGGGTGATCACCGCGCCGTTGTGGGGCAGGGTGTCCATGCCGCCGGAAGCCATCGCGGCGACGCGGTGCAGCACTTCCATCGGGATGCCGGCGGCGTTCGCGTTGGCGATGAAGGTTTCCGACATGGCCGCCAGCGCGATGCTCATGCCGCCGGATGCGGAGCCGGTGATGCCGGCCAGCGCGGTGACGGTGATGGCCTCGTTGACCAGCGGGTTGGGGATCGCGCCCAGCGCATTGGCGACGATCAGGAATCCCGGCAATGCGGCGATCACCGCACCGAAACCGTACTCGGACGCGGTGTTCATCGCGGCCAGCAGCGAGCCGCCGATCGCATCCTTGG
>DATJBR010000037.1:0-1594 GCA_035515255.1 Lysobacter sp.
GTGGCCAGACCGACCAGCACCAGCACCACCGAGATGATCCAGAAGCGCACGATCACGCGCGGCTCCGGCCAGCCCTTGAGCTCGAAGTGGTGATGGATCGGCGCCATCCGGAACACGCGCTTGCCGGTCAATTTGAACGACGCCACCTGGATCATCACCGACAGTGTTTCCACCACGAAGATGCCGCCCATGATCACCAGCACCAGCTCCTGGCGGACGATCACGGCAATGGTGCCGAGCACCGCACCCAGCGCGAGCGCGCCGATGTCGCCCATGAACACCATCGCCGGGTAGGTGTTGAACCACAGGAAGCCCAGTCCGGCACCGGCGATCGCCGCGCAGATGATCACCAGCTCGCCCGCCCCCGGTACCGGCGGGATCTGCAGGTACTCCGAGAACACCGCGTTGCCGGAAACGTACGCGAACACACCCAGCGCGCAGGCGACCAGCACGGTCGGCATGATCGCCAGCCCGTCCAGGCCATCGGTCAGGTTGACCGCGTTGGAGAACCCGACGATCCAGAAGTACGCCACGACGATCAGCCCCGCGCCCATCGGGAACGCGAGCGCCTTGAACATCGGGATGTAGAACGTGGTCGCCGCCGGCACATCGGCAGTCATGTAGAGATAGACGCCGGCGGCCAGGCCGAAGACCGACTGCAGCAGGTACTTCCAGCGCGACTTCAGGCCGTTCGGGTCGCGGTGGACGATCTTGATCCAGTCGTCGTACCAGCCGATCGCGCCGAACGCGAGCATCACCGCCAGCACCACCCAGACGTACTTGTTGCGCAGGTCGCCCCACAGCAGCACCGAGGCCAGCACCGACAGCAGGATCAGGCCACCGCCCATGGTCGGCGTACCGGCCTTGGAAAAGTGGCTCTGCGGGCCGTCCTGGCGGATCGGCTGGCCGCCCTTGTACTGGGCCAGCTTGCGGATCGCCGCCGGTCCCCACCATAGCGACAGGCCCAGCGCGGTCAGCGCGCTGAGGATGCCGCGGAAGGTCAGGTAATTGAACAGTCCAAACAGGCTGTCCAGCTGTTCCAGCCAGCGCGCCAGTTCAAGCAGCATCGGTACGGTCCCCCGGCCCTTGCGGGCGTTGGCGCGACAGCAAGGCCGTCACAATCTTGTCCATCGCGCTGCCGCGCGAGCCTTTCACCAGAATCCGGATGCCAGCGCCCGCTTTTTCGGGGTGCATTGCATCCACGTTCGAATTGCGGTCACCCGCACACGCCTTTTGCAGGGCTTCGATCAGTGCGGCGTGACTGTCATGCACGCTGCCGCCCTCGCCGAACGCCTCGGCCGCCGCCGCGCTGAGTTCACCAAGCGCGAACAGCCGCCGGATCCCGGCCGCCTTCGCATGGCGTCCGGCCTGCGCGTGCATCGCCCGCGCGTCGTCGCCCAGTTCGCGCATGTCGCCGAGCACCAGCCAACCCTCGCCTGCCGGCTTGTCTACCGACTCGGCCAGGGTGTCGATCGCCGCGGCCAGCGAGCCCGGATTGGCGTTGTAGCTGTCGTCGATCAGTACCGCGCCGTTGTCCAGTTCGTGGGCGACCAGCCGGCCGGCGACCGGCCGGGCCGCGTTCAGGCCCTGCGCG
>DATJBR010000038.1:0-2953 GCA_035515255.1 Lysobacter sp.
GGCGGGGTGCGGTCGGGGGCGGGCACGCCCAGTGCGGTGTACAGCTCGCCGGAGTTGGCGATCTGCTCGATGATGTCGCTGCCGCCGATCAGCTCGCCGCCGATGTACAGCTGCGGGATCGTCGGCCACTGGCCGTACACCTTGATGCCCTCGCGGATCTCCGGGTCCGACAGCACGTCGACGTGCTGGTAGGCCACGCCGGTGGAACCCAGCACGCCGACCGCCTTGGCCGAGAAGCCGCATTGCGGCGCGCCCGGTTCGCCCTTCATGAACAGGACGACGCGGTTGGTGGTGAGCAGTTGTTCGATGCGCGAACGCAGGGCGGGGTCGAGCGACATGGCAAGGCTTCCGTAAGGCGGGTGGAATGCGGGCTGGTGTCCCGAGCGGGGCCCGATGAAGGGCTCAAGTGTACCGAGCGCTGGCTGACGCTGGCATGATCCAGGTCATGCCGTCTCCCAACCCTCGCCCCGGCGCATCCCCCAGCCTGCACCGCGTTCCGCGCCATCCGCATGCCTGGTGGATCGCGCTGGGACTGTCGCAGGCGCTGGTCGCGGTGGCCTGGTGGCAGTGGGGCTGGCGGCTTGGTCTGCCGCTGATGCTGGCCAGCCACCTGCCGTTCCTGTGGGGAACACTGACGCCGGGGTCGCGGCTGTTCAGCCCGGTGCTGGCGCGGCTACCGACCACCGAGCCGTTGGTGTGGCTGACGATCGATGACGGTCCGTCGGACGACACCGCGGCGATGCTTGATCTGCTCGATGTACATGCCGCGAAGGCGACGTTCTTCCTGGTCGGCGAGCGTGCGCGCGCGCGGCCGCAACTGGTGCACGAGATCGTCCGGCGCGGCCACGGCATCGGCAACCACAGTCACGACCATCCGCAATCGGTGTTCTGGGCCCTCGGCCCGGCACGGATGCGTGCCCAGGTGAGTCAGGCGCAAGCGGAGCTGACCGATATCAGTGGTGTCACTCCACGCTGGTTCCGCGCGGTGGTCGGGATGGCGAACCCGTTTGTTGCGGCCGCGCTGCGCGAACACGGTCTGGCGCGGGTGGCCTGGAGCGCGCGCGGATACGACGCGGTGGCAGCCGATCCGGCGACCGTGGTGGCGCGGATCGAACGCGGCCTGGCCCCCGGCGCGATCGTGCTGATGCACGAAGGCGCTCGGCACGGCCGCAACGTGGAGACCTTGCAGCGCTTGCTGCAGAGGTTGGACGCGCTGGGTTACCGCGCGGTGCTGCCGGAGGCGCTGGAGCGTACCGCTGAGGTGCCCGTGGCGGATGGTTATGTGGCGGACAGCGGCGTGGCGAGAGAAGCCCGTCGCTGAAGAGCGCACGGGCGCGGGCGTTGATCCGCCCTGCAGATAATTCAGTACTGCGCCGGCATCACCGAAGGACATAAACGAGAACGCCGCCTTTGTCGGGCGGCGTCCAGGTCAGTGCCAGGTATGGATCAGGTAGCCGTTCCCGGCACCCGCCGCCGGGCTCAATTGTCCAGCGCGGACTTCTCGCGGGCGAACGGGTTCAGCTTGCGCCAGTCGCTCGGGAAGTCGGGCCAGTGGCCGCTGAGGTACGGGTGGTTCGGGTCGTTCGTTTCCAGCACCCGACGGGCATCGGCCGCCAGCGTGTCGTTGCCCAGGCCGGCGTAGGCGGCGGCGAGGGTGGCCACGGCATCGTTCTGGTAGACGCTCTGCGGGTAGGTTTCCAGCAGGTAGGTCGCCCGCTCGGCGGCGGCGACGTACGCGGTGCGGCGCAGGTTGTACAAGGCGACTTCCAGCTCGTGGCGGGCGAACGTGTCGCGCAGCTCGGCCATGCGCAGGCGCGCGTCGGCGGCGTAGCGGCTGTTCGGGTAGCGGTCGGCGACGATCGAGAAGTCGTTGTAGGCCTGGGTCGGCGTGGCCAGGTCGCGGCGGCTGGAATCCAGCTTCCACACCTTCTGCAGGAACACCGTGTCGCGGCTGGAGTTCACCAGTCCGCGCAGGTAGTACAGGTAGGCGATATTGCGATGGGTCGGGTAGGTGCGGATGAAGCGGTCGATGGTGCTGATCGCCTCTTCGTGGACGCCGGCCTTGTACTGCGCGTAGGCGGTCTCGATGAACGCCTGCTCGGTGTAGGGGCCATACGGATACTGGGCGACCAGGTTCCTGAAGGTCGCGCCACCGGCGGACCAGTTGCCGCGCTTCATCGACGCGTGGCCTTTCTCGTACAGCTGCTCCACCGGCGCGGTCTCCGGGGCTTCCTTTTTCTTGAACATGGAGCAGCCGGAGCCGACGAACAGCACAATCAGCATCAGCGACAGCAAGCGCAGCGGGGCGGAACGATGGGTCATGGTCGGGATCACGGGCGCCGGAGGCACGAAGCGCCGATAATAGCAGTCCCGCGCCGTGTGCCCTTAACCGTGTCCCTTCAATGAACCAGCCCGCCATCACCCTCCAGGCCGTCGTGCCCGACGCTGCCGCCGGACGTCGTTTCGACGCGGTGCTGGCCGAGTTGTTCCCGTCATATTCGCGCTCGCGCCTGGCGAGCTGGATCAAGTCCGGCGAAGTGCTGCTGGACGGCAACGTGGTGCGTCCGCGCGACCCGGTGCGCGGCGGCGAGACGGTCGCCCTGCACGCGATCCCCGATGTGCAGACGCACTCGGAGCCGGAGGACATCCCGCTGGACGTGCTGTTCGAGGACGAGCACGTGATCGTGATCGACAAGCCGGCCGGGCTGGTGGTGCACCCGGGCGCCGGCAACCCGGACGGCACGCTGGTCAACGCCCTGCTGCATCGGCACCCGGACCTGAACGCATTGCCGCGCGCCGGCATCGTGCACCGGCTCGACAAGGACACCTCCGGGGTGATGGTGGTCGCGCGCAGCCTGGTCGCCCATACCGCGCTGGTGGATCAACTGTCCTCGCGCGAGGTGCACCGGCAGTACCTGGCGGTGGTGTCGGGCGCGCTGGTGTCGGGCGGCAC
>DATJBR010000039.1:0-7494 GCA_035515255.1 Lysobacter sp.
TCGTTGATGATCTTGAACACATCCGCGATCACGGGCGCGTCCGGGTCGGGCGAGGTTTCCACCGCACGCGCCGTCGCACCATTGCCCGTCTCGAACGGTGGCGGATTGGCCTCGCCGGGATGCGGGAACAGGCGCTGCGCCGCCTCCAGCAGTTCCGCCACGCCGGTTCCGCTGCGCGCCGAGCAGAACAGTACCGGCACCAGGTGCCCCTCGCGCAGGCACTGCTCGAACGCCGCGTGCAACTGGTCGCCGGACAGGCCCGTTTCGCCGACATCGAGATAGCGCTCCATCACCGACTCGTTGATTTCCACCACCTGATCGAGGATGCGCTGGTGCCAGCCGGCGACCGGGCCCAGGTCGCTCTCGCCCGCGCTGCTGCCGAAACAATCGACCACCCGCGTGCCGCCATCGGCGGGCAGGTTCAGCGGCAGGCATTCGGGGCCGACCGCGTCCTGCAAGGCGGTCAGCACGGCGGCAAGATCCACCCCGGCATGGTCGATCTTGTTGACCACGATGACCCGGCACAGCTTGCGGGCCTTGGCCCGCGCGAGCATCCGCCGCGCGCCGTAGTCCACCCCGGTGGTCGCATCAAGCACGATCGCGACGGTCTCCACTGCCGCCAACGCCGACAGCGCCGGGCCGCGGAAGTCGGGGTAGCCAGGTGTGTCGATCAGGTTCAGGTGTATGCCGGGGCGGTCGATGGCAGCGATCGCGATGTCCAGCGAGTGGCCGCGCTGTTTCTCCATCGGCTCGAAGTCCGACACCGTGTTGCCGCGCTCGATGCTGCCTGCCGCCTGGAGGGTGCCGCCGGCGAGCAGCAGGGCTTCGAACAAGGTGGTCTTGCCGGCGGCGGGGTGGCCTGCGAGGGCCACGTTGCGGATGTCTGCCGTGGTGTGGGACATGAGCGGACTTCTCCCTGCAAAGGGTGGGGAAGGCCGTCATGGCTGTCCGCACGGCGCGCCGGAGTGCACTCGGCGGGCGGTCATGGCGGGCCGGCATCGCGCCGGGAATCCAAGCGTCGTCCGATGAAAACGGCGCGTCAAGCCATGGTGTGCGCCGGTCCGGGCGTGGTCGGGACCCAGCGCGATGTGACGCAGAATGCATGCCAAAAACGCATCGAGGCGTACACGGGCGTAACACCTGTCTGGTTAGCCTGTGCACCCACAAGACTCCCCACAAACCGCAAGGAGATCCACATCATGTCCATTTCCCGCCACGCCACCGCCCATTGGGAAGGCGACCTCAAGAGCGGCAAGGGCCAGCTCAGCACCCCGCAAAGTGGCCTGATGGACAAGGTCCGCTACGGATTCAACAGCCGCTTCGGCGACGAGAAGGGCACCAACCCGGAGGAACTGATCGCTGCCGCGCACGCGGGCTGCTTCACCATGGCGCTGTCGGCCAAGCTGACCGAAGCCGGCCATCCGCCCACCCGGATCGACACCCGCGCCCAGGTCGATCTGTCGATGGAAGGCGGTCCGTCGCTGTCGCAGATCCGGCTGCAGGTGGAAGCGCAGGTGCCCGGTATCGATGAAGCGACCTTCCAGTCGCTCGCCAAGGACGCGGAGAAGAACTGCCCGGTGTCCAAGGCCCTCAGCGCCGTGCCCATTTCGATGGAGGCCACGCTGCGGGGTTGAGGTGGGCTTGCTGGAGCGAAACAACAGCAACAGCGTATCGATTACTTCGGAGACAGCGTCGCCCTGTCGGGGTGCTTGCTGCCCGGTTCGAGCGGCCATCCTTGGCCGCACTCACCGCCGCAGGCCATCCATGGCCTGCTGTCCGCAACACCCCGCCAGGACGCCGCATCGGCCATTCGTTGGTGTCGCGTGCTGAAAATCTGCTTTTCCTTCGGCCACCGAAAAGCTCGGTGGTGCCTCTCGGGTGTCCCGACCACCAAGCGAATTTCGTGGAGCGACTGGGCGGGATACCCGACAGGCACTACTCACGCAGTTACACGTACTTCGCTGTTGGAGCTACCCGCAGGTCTTGCCACGCCAGAACCAGTCGCCGACTCCGCTTTTGATCTTCCGTCGGCCAGCGAGAAGTTCCGGTGGCGGCTGCCGGGTGTCCCGATCACCAAGCGAATATCGTGGAGCGGCTGATCGGGATAGCCGGCAGGCGCTGCTCGTGCAATTACACATACTTCGGCGTGAAACCACCCGCAGGTCTTGCCACGCCAGAACCAGTCGCCGACTCCGCTTTTGATCTTCCGTCGGCCAGCGAGAAATTCCGGTGGCGGCTGCCGGGTGTCCCGATCACCAAGCGAATATCGTGGAGCGACTGATCGGGATACCCGGCAGACGCTGCTCGTTCAGTTGGATATTGGCTGGTGGCTGGTGGCTGGCGCTGCTCATGTCTGCGCCCGGTATCGAACTACCAGTCGATGGTGCCGCGCACGATCGGGCAGACCCGGCCGCCGGACCAGACTTCGCCATCCTCGTCGATACGCAACTGCAGGCGCGCGTCGAAACCGACCTCGCGGCCCTGGCTGGCGGTATAGCGGCCGTCGTGGCCGGGCAGGGCGTCGTTGTGTTTCAGCCAGGCCGCCAACGTGGCGTTGGCCGCGCCCGATGCGGCGTCCTCGAACGGGTTGTCCGCACCGACGAAAGCGCGCACCGCCAGGTCGTAATCGCAACCCGCATCCGCGCGGGCGAAGGCGCATACCCCCATGGTCTGCGTGGCGGCGGCCAGCGTCGCGATGGCGCTCCAGTCCGGCCGTGCCTCGCGCAGGCTGGCCTCGTCGGCGACCTCGACCGCCCACCAGCGGCGCCCGCCGTCCATCAGGGCTGGAGGCAATGCGCCCGGCGCGAGGCCGGCCAAGGCCGCTGCCAGCCGCGGGTCGGTGCGCCCGGCGATATCCACCACCCGGGCCTTGGGCGTGCGCACGGCGATCGTGCGCGAACCGCCATCGTCCTCGACCCGCAGTGGCAGCAGGCCGGTCATGCCTTCCTGCACCACCAGCCCGTCCTGCGTGCCCGCCATGCCCGCCTCCAGTACGGCGAACGCGGTGCCGATGCTGGGGTGGCCCGCGAACGGCACTTCCCGGGTCGGGCTGAACATCCGCACCCGGTACCCCGCGCCGGTCACGGTCGGGGCGAACACGAAGGTGGTTTCCGGCCGTTTCGACCAGCGTGCGATGGCCTGCATCGCGGCGTCATCCAGGCCGTCGGTGTCCAGGACCACGGCCAGCGGGTTGCCGGCGCCGGGGCGGTCGGCGAAAACATCCAGTTGCAGGTAGCGGCGCAGCGTCATTGCGGTGGGACATCCTTTTTGGTGGTTTGGCACGATGTGGCCGATGCAGTTCGAGCAGGGCACTTCGAATAGAATTCGTCGGGTTGCGACGGCGGTGGTTCCGGTGATTCTGGCGGAGTCCGGCCAAGTGGCATGAACAGGGCGGGCGGCAGCTTCCGGCGGACCGTTTTGGCGGACGATCGGAGCGGGCAAGTCTAGAGGGTTCGCGTCGCAGGTTTTCCGCTTCGATCGGGCAGCGCGCAACCGCTACGATGGATTCCTTTTTTCACCCTTGGCCGGCATCACGTTGCCGGCCCGATCCGAGGTCATGTTGGTGGCGCAAGCGCAACGATGGGTGGTACTCAAGTTCGGCGGCACGTCGGTATCGCGTCGCAATCGCTGGGACACCATCGGACGCCTGGCGCTGAAACGGATGACCGCGGAGGACGCGCGGGTGCTGGTGGTGGTGTCGGCCATGTCCGGGGTCACCAACGAGTTGCAGGCGATCTGCGACGGCAACGACATCGACGGCCGTATCGCCGCGCTGGTCGAGCGGCACCGCGCGTTCTGTGTCGAACTCGATCTGGATCCCGACACGGTGCTGGGCGAGCGGCTGGCCGCATTGCAGGAACTGGCGCGTGAGTCGCGCTCGCGCGAGCGGCCACTGTCCTGGCAGGCCGAGATGCTGGCCCAGGGCGAACTGCTGTCCTCGACCCTCGGCGCGGCCTACCTGTGCAGCCAGGGCCTGGATTTCGGCTGGTGCGATGCGCGCCAGTGGCTGGAGGCGGTCGAGCTGCCCAACCAGAGCGCCTGGGCCGGCCGGTTGTCGGTGAACTGCAAGCGCGAGATCGATCCCGACTTTGCGACGGGTTTTGCGGTGCAGCCGGCGCCGATGCTGCTCAGCCAGGGGTTCATCGCGCGCCACGCGGATGGCGGCACGGCGGTGTTCGGCCGCGGCGGCTCGGATACCTCGGCGGCGTGTTTCGGCGCGTTGCTGGGCGCGCAGCGGGTGGAGATCTGGACCGACGTGCCGGGCATGTTCAGCGCCAATCCGCGCGAGGTGCCCGATGCCCGCCTGCTGGCGCGGCTGGATTACGCCGAGGCGCAGGAAATCGCCACCACCGGCGCCAAGGTGCTGCATCCGCGCTCGATCGGTCCGTGCCGGCGCGCCGGGGTGCCGATGACGATCCTCGACACCGGTCGTCCCGACCTGCCGGGCACCCGTATCGATGCGGCCGTCGCCGCGGTGCCGGGAGTGAAGGCGATCAGCCGTCGCAACGGTGTGGTGCTGGTGTCGATGGAAAGCATCGGCATGTGGCAGCAGGTGGGGTTTCTGGCCGACATCTTCGCGCTGTTCAAGCGCCACGGCCTGTCGGTCGACCTGATCGGCTCGTCGGAGACCAACGTCACCATCTCGCTGGACCCCAGCGAGAACCTGGTCACCAGCAACGTGCTGGAGGCGCTGGCGACCGACCTGGCCGAGGTGTGCCGGGTCAAGGTGATCGCGCCGTGCGCGGCGATCACCCTGGTCGGGCGCGGCATGCGCTCGCTGCTGCACCGGTTGTCGGATGTGTGGGCGACGTTCGGGCGCGAGCGGGTGCATTTGATCTCGCAATCGTCCAACGACCTCAACCTGACCTTCGTGATCGACGAGGTGGATGCCGACGGCCTGCTGCCGCTGCTGCACGCCGAATTGATCCGCAGCGGCGCGATGCCGGTCCTGGACACAACGGTATTTGGCCCCAGCTGGCGCGAGATCGAGCATGGCAAGCCGCAGCGCCGGGCACCGTGGTGGTCGGCGGCACGCCCGGCCCTGCTGGAGCGCGCGCGCGCCGGTACGCCGCGTTACGTGTACGACCTGGACACGGTGCGCGACCGCGCACGCGCGCTGGCGGAAACCGCTGCCGTGGATCGCTGTTTCTACGCGATCAAGGCCAACCCGCATCCGGCGATCCTGCGCACGCTCACGGTCGAGGGCTTCGGGCTGGAGTGCGTGTCGCTGGGCGAGCTGGAGCACGTGTTCGCGACACTGCCGGAGCTGTCGCCGCAGCGGGTGCTGTTCACCCCCAGCTTCGCTCCGCGCCGCGAGTACGAAGCGGCGTTCGCGCTGGGCGTCACCGTCACCCTCGACAATGTCGAAGCGCTGCAACGCTGGCCGGAGCTGTTCCGTGGCCGCACGATCTGGTTGCGGCTCGACCTGGGCCGGGGCGACGGTCACCACGAAAAGGTCCGCACCGGCGGCATCGCGGCCAAGTTCGGCCTGCCGCTGGCGAAATTCGACGAGTTCCTCGATCGTGCCCACCAGCTCGACATCCGCATCAGCGGCCTGCATGCGCATCTGGGCAGCGGCATCGAGGATCCGCGCCATTGGCGCGAGGTGTACGCCAACCTGGCCGGGCTCGCCGACGAGGCGGGCAACGTGGAGTCGATCGATATCGGCGGTGGCCTGCCGGTTCCGTACACCCCGGATGCGCAGGATTTCGACCTCGCCGCATGGCGCGACGGTCTGGACGAAATCAAGGCCGCCTACCCGCGTTATGCGCTGGTGATCGAGCCCGGCCGTTACCTGGTCGCCGAGGCGGGCGTGCTGCTGCTGTCGGTGACCCAGGTGGTCGAGAAGGACGGCGTACACCGGGTCGGTTGCGATGCCGGCATGAACGCGTTGCTGCGCCCCGCCATGTACGACGCCTGGCACGGCATCCACAACCTGAGCCGATGGGACGACACCGACGCCCGAGCGTTCGAGGTGGTCGGTCCGATCTGCGAAACCGGCGACGTGCTGGGACGCAGCCGCCTGCTGCCGTCGGCCACCGCCGAGGACGACGTGATGCTGGTCGCCGACACTGGCGCGTACGGCATGACGATGGCCAACACCTACAACCTGCGGGCGTTGCCGGCAGAGGACATCATTGAATGAGCAACTGGACGTTCCAGCGTGACGCGATCGCCGCATTCCGTTTCATCCGCTGCGGGTTCGACCCCGGGACCGGCGTGGCGCAGCTGGTGTACGCGTTCGACGACGGCCCGGAGCTGGTGGAGACGATCACCGTGCCGGGGGCGCCGTTTGTCCTGGACGGCGCGCGGGCGGCGGCGGTGGAAAAGGCGCTGCAACTGCTGCACCTGATCGCCGGGGTGAGCTACTACAAGGCGGCGGTACCGCCCGGGATCCGGATCGAGTCGTATGCGATCGATGCCGATACCGCGGCCTTGCTGGAGCTGGTCTACCTCAACGGCCTGGGCGAGTTCGCCTACCGCAACGGGCTGGACCTGCATGGGCGGATCCGTTTTCCGCACCGCGCCGGCGATGTCGCGGCGGCACCGGCGCTTGGCCTGCACGAGCACGCCATCGTCGCGATCGGCGGCGGCAAGGATTCGCTGGTCAGCATCGAAGCGCTGCGCGCGCTGGGTGTCGGACAGACCGTCAGCTGGATCGGTGGTTCGCAGTTGATCAAGGCCTGCGCCGAACGCACCCGGCTGCCGACGCTCAACATCGGCCGGGCGCTTGCGCCGCAGTTGTTCGATTACAACCGCGAAGGCGCGTGGAACGGACACATCCCGGTGACGGCGGTGAACTCGGCCATTCTCGTATTGGTCGCCCTGCTACACGGTGTCGATCAGGTGGTGTTCTCCAACGAGCGCTCGGCCAGCTACGGCAGCCTGATCCGAAGCGAGGACGGCCAGACCACGACCGAGGTCAACCATCAGTGGTCGAAGGGCTGGGCGTTCGAGTCCGCGTTCGGTGACTACGTCACCAGACATGTCGCCGCCGACCTGCATTACTACTCGTTGCTGCGTCCGCTCAGCGAGCTGGCGGTCGCACGCCAGTTCGCCCGCAGCGACCATTACGACGCGCACTTTTCCAGCTGCAACCGCAACTTCCACATCCTTGGGGAGCGTCCGGTCAACCGCTGGTGCGGGGTCTGCCCGAAGTGCCACTTCGTGTTCCTCGCGCTCGCGCCGTTCATGCCCAAGCCGCGGCTGGTCGGCATCTTCGGCCGCAACCTGCTGGACGATCCGGCGCAGACCGCCGGTTTCGATGCGCTGCTGGAATACCAGGATCACAAGCCGTTCGAGTGCGTCGGCGAAGGCCGCGAATCGCGCGCTGCGATGGCCGCGCTGGTCGAGCGGCCGGAGTGGCGCGAGGACGCGCTGGTGAAGCGGTTCGCCTGCGAGATCCAGCCGCAGCTGGTGGCGGAGGAACTGGCGGTCGCGCCCTTGCTGGTGCTCGATGACGAGCAGCGCATTCCGCCCCTGTTGTGGGAGCGG
>DATJBR010000040.1:0-10429 GCA_035515255.1 Lysobacter sp.
TACCGCCAGCTTTCCCGGGTGCCGCGGGCGCTGGAAAGCAGCGCGCCGATGAGCCCGGAGAAGTACAGCTTCCAGGGCGCGGCCTGGTTCAGCGCGGCCGACAAGTACGAGAAGCGCAAGTACGCCGACTTCATCGACGACGGCCCGCTGGACAAGCAGGTCACCGGCGGCTGGATCGCCTTCCTGCAGCACCACTTCTTCGGCGCGTGGATTCCCGCCGCGGCCGATACCGGCACGTTCTCGCTCAGCACGACCAGCGAGTCCGGCGCACTGCGTTACCTGATCCGCGAAGTCGATACCGGCGTCAACGTCGCTCCCGGCGCGAGCGTGCAGAACGAAGCGCGCCTGTGGGTCGGCCCGAAGCTGGTCAACCAGATCCAGGCCCAGGACGTGCCGGGACTGGAGCGCGCGGTCGACTTCAGCCGCTTCGCGCCGATGGCGGCCCTGGCCGGTTGGCTGTTCTGGGTGCTGCAGTGGCTGCACGGCCTGCTGGGCAACTGGGGCTGGTCGATCGTCGGGCTGGTGGTGCTGCTGAAGGCGGTGATGTTTCCGCTGTCGGCGGCGCAGTACAAGTCGATGGCGAAGATGCGCAAGTTCCAGCCGCGCATGGCCCAGCTCAAGGAGCGCTACGGCGACGACAAGCAGAAGCTGCAGCAGGCCATGATGGAGCTGTACAAGAAGGAGAAGATCAACCCGGTCGGCGGCTGCCTGCCGCTGCTGCTGCAGATGCCGGTGTTCCTGGCGCTGTACTGGATGCTGTCGGAATCCGTCGAGCTGCGGCACGCGCCGTGGATCCTGTGGATCCAGGACCTGACCGCGCGCGATCCCTACTTCGTGTTGCCGGTGATCAACATCGCGTTGATGTGGGCGACCCAGAAGCTCAATCCAATGACCGGCGTCGACCCGATGCAGCAGAAGATGATGCAGTTCATGCCGCTGGCGTTCGGCGTCATGTTCGCCTTCTTCCCGGCCGGACTGGTGCTGTACTGGGTGACCAACGCGGGCCTGGGCCTGATCCAGCAGTGGTGGATGATCAAGAAGTACAGCGACGAGCCGGTGGTGGCGAAGGGTTGATCCGGCCTTGACCGGCACGCAGGGGCCCGCCGATCTGGCGGGCTTCTGCTTTGTGTCCGTGCAACCGGTGACGACAGGCCGTGCCGAACGCGGCGGGCACGGTGGCGGATTGCGGCAAACTGCCTGCAGCCCGACGAGTACGTTGGCAACCGCACGCATGAGGAACGACCCGTGGCAGATCGAGACACCATCGCGGCCATCGCCACCGCCCCCGGCGCCGGAGGCGTCGGCATCGTGCGCCTGTCGGGGCCGCGTGCGAGGACGATCGGCGAGACGATCTGCGCCCGTCGCCTGACCGCGCGCCATGCACACCACGTGCGTTTCGGCGATGCCGGTGGCGATGCCATCGACGATGGCATCGCGCTGTACTTCGCCGCCCCCGCCAGCTACACCGGCGAGGACGTGGTCGAGCTGCAGGGTCATGGCGGGCAGGCGGTATTGCAGGCCGTGCTGGCGCGCGCCTGCGCATTGGGCGCACGGCATGCACGGCCCGGCGAGTTCAGCGAACGCGCGTTCCTGGAAGGCCGCCTCGACCTCGCCCAGGCCGAGGCCGTGGCCGACCTGATCGCCGCCGGCGACGTGCGCGCGGCGCGTGCGGCGCGGCGTGCACTGGACGGCGAGTTCTCGCGCCGGGTCGAGGCGATCGCCGCCGGGCTGCTCGCGATCCGTGTGCACGTCGAGGCCGCGATAGATTTTGCCGACGAGCCGCTGGAGACGCTCGGCGGCGACGCGCTGCGTGCGGACTTCGACCGCGTGGCGATCGAGCTCCACCAGTTGCTGGCCGCGGCGCAACGCGGCCGGCGGCTGCGTGATGGCCTGCACGCGGTGATCGTCGGCCCGCCCAACGCCGGCAAGAGTTCGCTGCTCAACCTGCTGGCCGGCAGCGACCGCGCGATCGTCACCGACATCGCCGGCACCACCCGCGATCTGCTGCACGAGGTGGTGCGCATCGATGGCGTCGAACTGACCTTGGTCGATACCGCCGGCCTGCGTGACGGCGGCGACGTGATCGAGCGCGAAGGCATGCGCCGCGCCAGCGAGGAGTTGCAGCGCGCCGACCTGGCGATCGTGGTGCTCGACGCGCGCGATCCGGCGGCCGGCACCGCCGCGGTCGCCGATGCGATCCGCGATGTGCCGCGTAGGCTGTGGTTGCACAACAAGGCCGACCTGCTGGAAGACGGGCCGATACCGGCGACCGAAGCGGGCGAATCCCCGTTGTTGCTGTCTGCCCGCACCGGCGCGGGGATCGAGGCGTTCCATGCCCGCTTGCGCGAGATGGCCACCGGCGATGCGGCGGATGCCGGCGAAGGCGCGTTTACCGCCCGCGCAAGGCATGTGGATGCGCTGCTACGCGCGGGCTCGGAATTGGCCGACGCGCGCGCCCAGCTCGATCACGAGGCGCTTGAACTGGCCGCCGAAGCCTTGCGCGCCAGCCACGATGCGCTCGGCGAGATCACCGGCCGCGTCCGCGCGGACGACCTGCTGGGGCATATTTTTTCCAGTTTCTGCATCGGCAAATAAGCCGTCCGAAACGCGACAACCATCGTGTTTCAGCGGCGTCCACTACCGTCGTGACCGGCATCGGCGCCGACGAAATGCTTGACAAACAGGCCGCGCTGTCGCGTCCTTGTGCGCGTGCGCCCACGAGGGCGCACTTCAGGGGAGTTCCGCCAATGACCGTTGTGTATCCGCAAACCCGGCAATCGTGCCGGTTGTCCACCCTTTCCACATTGTCGCTGGTGCTGGCCCTCGGGCTGGGACTGAGTGCCTGCGGCAACGACCAGCCCGCGTCCGATGCGACCACGCCTGCCGCCGCTCCCACCGCGGTGGCCGAGCCGGCTCCGACGGCGGAGACCGCGGTGTCCGATGCCGTGCAGGCGATGAGCCAGGACGAACTGCGTGACGCCGCGCGCAAGGCGTACGGCGACAATCGCCTGTATGCGCCGGCCGGCGACAACGCGGTCGAGTTCTATCTGGCGTTGCGCGACAAGTCGCCCGGCGATGCCGGCGTGTCGAGCGCGTTGACCGACCTGCTGCCGATGACCGTGATTGCGACCGAGCAGAGCATCAACCGCGAGGACTTTGGCGAAGCCCAGCGCCTGGCGGCATTGCTGGAACGGGCCGAGCCACAGCATCCGGCGCTGGCGCGCCTGAAGGCCAGCATCGAGAGTCGCCAGCAGGCGGTGGTCGAGCGCGCGGCGCAGCAGCAGGTGACGGCCGAGCAGCAGGCGATCAAGCAGGCCGAGTTGGAACGCCAGCGCCTGGTCGACCAGAAACAGCAGCAGGAACAGGCCGCCAAGGCGTTGGTCGAGAAGCAGGCCGCCGACAAGGCTGCCGCGGAAGCCGCCGCCGCGGCCGAGAAGCAGGCCGCCGAACGCCGCGCGGCAGAAGCCGCCAAGCCGGCACCGGCGCCGGTCCGCGCGGCCCCGGTACGGCCGACGGCTGCCGATCTGCGACCGCTGTCCACGCCCGCGCCACAGTTTCCGCGCGACGCGCTGCGTGCCGGCCAATCGGGCGAAGTGCAGGTCGAGTTCACCGTGGGCACGGACGGCTCGGTGACGTCGGCGCGGGTGGTGAATGCCGAGCCGCGGCGGGTGTTCGACCGGGCGGCACTGGATGCGGTGCAGCGCTGGCGCTTCCAGCCGTTGCCCGAACCGGTGACCACGCGCCGCACGATCGCCTTCAATCCCGGCGGCGGTTGATGGCAGCGACGCCTGCCAATGGGGAGATCGGCAGGTGTCGCCTGACATGCTCCACGTGACGCGATACTTGAGCAGCATGTCCGGAAAGTAATTCCAGACAACAAAAAGCCCGGCGTTGGCCGGGTTTTTTGTTGTTGCGCGACGGGTTGTCAGTCGGCTTTCATCGGGCGCGGTTTCGTCGGCCGCGTTTCGATCAACCCGAGATCGCCAGTTTTTCCTGATGGTAGCGACGCACCGCGGCGTACCACAGCAATGCCGACAGCCCCAGGCCGGCGGCCAGGTACACCGTCCAAACGTCGGCGCCGATGGCCTCGGCCCGGATCACCTTCTGGATCAGCTGGTTCTGGGCCAGGAACGGCACCGCGTACTGCCACAGCTCCGACTTCAGCGGGTTCACCGCCAGCACCAGGATCGGCAGCATCGGCAGCAGCATCAGCCAGGTCATGTGGCTTTGCGCCTCCTTCATGCTCTTGGAAGCGGCCGACAGATAGGTCAGCAAGGTGGTGCCGATGAACAGCATCGGCAACAGGATCAGCAGCAGCTTGGCGATCGCGGCGAAACTCACGTCGAGCATCTCCGCCATGTTGCCGGCGAACTGCGCGCTGAGCTTGAAAGCCAGCAGGATCAGCAGCAGCGAGACGATGCCGATCGTGCAGGCGGCGGCGATCTTGCCGCTGACGATCGCGCCGCGCGAGGCGGGCGTGGCGAGCAACGGCTCCAGCGATTGCCGCTCACGCTCGCCGGCGGTCGCGTCCATGATCAGGTACGCGCCGCCCAGGAACGACATCAGGATCAGCAGGTACGGCAGCATCAGCGACATCAGCAGGCCGCGCTTGGCTTCCTCCGTCGCCAGATCGCGACTGCCCAGGGCGATCGGTTGCGTGATCGAGGCGTCGATACCACGCGCATACAGACGCAGCGCACCGACCTGGCTGCCGTAGCCGGTCAGCGCGGTCTGCAGGCGTTTGACCGGGATCTCGGCATTGCGCCGGGTGCTGTCGAGGATCATCTCGACCCGTGCCGGGCGGCCGGCCTTCCAGTCCGCATCGAAGTCCGCGTCGATTGCCAGCGCGACATCGATGTCCTGCGAGCGGATCCCGGCGTCGATGCCACCGTCACGATCGGCCGGCGGCTCGACCGCCTTGATGCCGCGGGTGGCGAGGAACGCGATCAGGTTCGGCGCATGCTCGGCGCCCAGCACCGGCACCTCGAGGACCTTGTCGAGCTGGGTGCGGGCGCGGTTCTCGGCCAGCGAGCCCATGCCGAGCATGAGCACCGGGTACAGCAGCGGGCCCATCAGCAGGGTCAGGGCGAGGGTACGGCGGTCGCGGGAGAAATCGCGCAGTTCCTTGCGCATCACCGACCACAGGGCGGCGAAGGTCCCGGCGCGCGGATGCGCGTTGGGCGTGGTTGCGGTCGTGCTCATGCGTGCAGGCCCTCGTCGCTGCCGATCGCCTTGACGAAGGCGTCTTCCAGGTTGGATTCGCCGAACGTCCCGCGCAGCTCGTCGGCGCTGCCGGCGGCCACGACCTGGCCCTTGGCGATGATGACGATGCGGTCACACAGTGCGGCGACCTCCTGCATGATGTGGCTGGAGAAGATCACGCAGCGGCCCTCGTCGCGCAGGTGTTTCAGGAAGCCGCGCATCGCGCGTGTGGTCATCACGTCCAGGCCGTTGGTGGGCTCGTCGAGGATCACGTTGCGCGGGTCGTGCACCAGCGCGCGGGCGATCGCGGTCTTGGTGCGCTGGCCCTGGCTGAAGCCGTCGGTCTGGCGGTCGAGGATGCTGTCCATGTCCAGCGCGGTCGACAGGGCCCGCGTGCGTTCGGCGATCGTCGCCCTGGACAGGCCGTGCAACTCGCCGAAGTAGGCGATGTTCTCGCGCGCGGTCAGCCGCTTGTACACGCCGCGCGCATCGGGCAGCACGCCCAGCGCGCGGCGTACCGCGGCCGGATCGGTCGCCGTATCGATGCCGTCTACCATCACCTTGCCGGTGTCGGGCTTCATCAGCGTGTAGAGCATCCGCAGGGTGGTGGTCTTGCCGGCGCCGTTGGGGCCGAGCAGGCCGGTGATCTGGCCGTCGCGGGCGGTGAAGTCGACCCCGTCGACGGCCTTGATCGTGCCGGTCTTGGTCTTGAAGGACTTGTGCAGGTTCTCGGCGCTGATCATGGCTGGCTCCGTACGGGGACGCGGCGTGCGCGGATCGGATCGAATGAGGCGGACGAAAAGGACGTGCTCATGGCGACCAGCCATTGAAATGCATGAACGGCGGCACGTAGCTCAGGCTGTCCAGACAGGTGGCGTCCAGCGCCTTGGCGTCCGCGCTTTCGATGAACTGGCCCAGCAGCTTGGGCATGCAACCGGTCGCGGAGACGTTGTGCCCTTGTCCGCGCAGCACCAGGTGGCGGCCGTTGGGCAGGTGCTCCACGACCTGCTCGCCGTAGCGCGGCGGGGTCACCGGATCGAGTTCGCCCGACAGCAGCAGCACCGGCAGGTCCGAGGTGAACGGCTGGTGGAAACCCTCCGGTGCCCGGCCGTGCGGCCAGACCGAGCAGGACGCAAAAAACAGTTTCGCCACGTCGGGACCGATGATCGTGGAGGCTGCCGTCGGATCGGGCACGTAGCGGCCGGCATCCTCGGCGCACAGCACCGACCACTGCATGCCGCGGGTCATCTGGCCCTGCATGCTGTCGCTGCTCATCCGCACCAGCGACATCAGCGGCGCGTAGCGGCCGTGGGCGGCCTCGTAGACCATCAGCGGCAACAGCGAGGCGGTCTGCGGCACGTACGAGAACATGAAGGCCAGGCTGCCGACCGCATCGGCGGTGACGGTGTCGTGGCGGACCTCGTTGGTGCGCGAATCGCGGTATTCGACCTCGACCGGCGCCGTTTCCAGGTGCTCCATCACCGTGCGCAACTGCTCGCGCATGTCGACCGGGTAGCGTGCGCGACAGGCCGGCAACTCGCGGCATTGCGTCGACTGCAGGCCGAGCGCGTCCTCCAGGGTCTGGGCGAACTCGCCGCCGACCACCAGCGAATTGGGCGCCACGCCGTCGAGCACGACGCTGCGGGTGTGCTGCGGATACGTCGCCGCGTAGTGCTGGGCGACGCGGGTGCCGTAGGACACGCCGACCAGGTTGATCTGCGCCACGCCCAGTGCGGCGCGCACGGTGTCCAGATCACGTACCGCGTCGGTGGTGGTGTAGTGGCGCGGATCGGCGCGGCCTTCCAGACCCTGTGCGCACAGACGGGTGAACGCGACGATCTGGGCCTCGTCCGGCGCCGTGGAATCGCCCATCTCCAGCGGCTTGCCGTCGGCATCGCGGCAGTCCAGCGGATGGGATTTTCCGGTGCCGCGCTGGTCGACCAGGATGATGTCGCGCTGCTTGCCGACTTCGTTGAGGGTCATCGCGACGGTGGCGGCATGCTCGGTGGCTGCCTGGCCGGGACCACCGGCGAGGAAGAACACCGGGTCGCCGGTACCGCTGCCACGGGACGCCGGCAGCCAGGCGATGTTCAAGTCGATCTGGCGACCGTCGGTGTCGGCCGGATTTTCCGCGACCTGCAAGGTGCCGCACTGGGCCTCGGTGGTCAGGCCGCCATCAACGCTGGCCAGCGAGCAGGGCTCGAACGCGATGGTGCCGAAATGGCGCGTGCTGCCGGTCGCGTCCGCGCCCTTGTGGCCGGCCTGCTCGTCGGCGGGTGGCTGGCAACCTGCCAGCAGCAGTGTCGCCGCGAATGTCGTCGCAATCGCGACGGTCAATATTCCGGTGTTGCGCATGATCTCTCCCTGGTGGCGGAACCTGTGCGATGGGGCGGTGCGGCGGAAACAATGCAGTCGACGTGATGCGGTCGACGTGGAGCGGGCACGCGGACGGCCGCCGGGCGAAGCCGGAACCGGTTGCGTGCGCCGGATACACGTGTCGAGCCCCACACGTGACCCACGCCGCGGCGCCGCCGGTCAGGATGACAGACGCAGAGGGTACGGAAAACGTGACAAATGTCCCGGTCGGGATCTGCGGCTTGCAGGGCCGGGGCGCTGGCGATCATGGCGGGCGTCCTGCCGGCAGCGCGATGGCAACGCGGGCGTCTACTTCGAGGAGACGTACTTCTCGCGCCGGATCTGGCGCACTTCCAGGCCGGATTCCTTGAGCGCCTCGAAGCAGCTGTCGACCATGTTCGGATTGCCGCACAGGTAGGCGATGTCGGTACCGGTGTCGGGGGTGAACTCGGCCAGGAACTGCTGCACGTAGCCGTGGCGCATGTCGGCGTGCGCGTGCGGCGATCCCGGTGCGGGCAGCTCGCGCGAGAAGCACGGCAGGAAGCGGAAATTGTCCGGGTGGCGGTCGGCGAAGGCGCGGAACTCGTCGCCGTACAGCAGCTCGGCCGGATTGCGGGCGCCGAACAGCAGCACGATCTGCAGGTTCCGCTCGACGATCGCCTGCTCCAGTTGCGGCAGCATCGCCCGGTACGGGGTCACGCCGGTGCCGGTGCCGATCAGCAGGTAGCGCTGGTTGGTGTCGGTCGGCAGCAGGCAGAAGCGCCCGAACGGTCCGGTGGCATCGATTGCATCGCCCTCCTGCAAACCCTCGAACAGCGCCGTCGCCGCGCCGCCGGGCACGTAACTGACGGCGATCTCGACTAGGTTGTCGGGGCCGGTCACCGGGTCGGGAATCGTCGCCAGCGAGTAGCTGCGCTTGGTCGCGGTGCCGTCGGCGTACTGGAAATGCACCTGGATGAACTGGCCCGGGATGAAGGGCAGCGGCTGCCCGTCAGCGCGGGCGAACACGTAATGGCCCACTTGCGGGGCGACCATGCGGCGGGAGACGAGGTTCAGGGAGAAATGCTGGACTGCCACGGGAGGGTAGGGCCTTCGTTGGTCGGTGGGCTGCCGTGCCGGCGCGGCCGGAACACAGCGTGGCCAGGGCGTGGCCACCAAGCCCCCTATACTACTGGGATCGCCGCGCGGCTTCCTGCGCGCAGGCCCCAGCAAAGGCTCCCTCCGATGACCCAGACCCAGGCGATCCCGCTCGCCACGCCGGACGTTTCGGTGCCGATGGCGACCGTGCCGGCATTGCGGATCCAGCAATTGCGCAAGACCTACGGCAACCAGGTCGAGGCCCTCAAAGGCGTCTCGCTGGACGTGGCCGAAGGCGATTTCTTCGCCCTGCTCGGCCCCAACGGCGCCGGCAAGAGCACCCTGATCGGCATCGTCTCCTCGCTGGTCAACCTCAGCGCCGGATCGGTGGAGATTTTCGGTACCGACCTGGGCCAGCAACGCGATGCGGCGATGCGGATGATCGGGCTGGTGCCGCAGGAGATCAATTTCAACCTGTTCGAGAAGCCGCTCGACATCCTGGTCAACTACGCCGGCTTCTACGGCGTGCCGCGCAAGGTCGCGCTGGAGCGGGCGGAGGTCGAACTCAAGCGCGCCCACCTGTGGGGCAAGGCGCAGATGACCAGCCGGACCCTGTCGGGCGGCATGAAGCGCCGGCTGATGATCGCCCGGGCGATGATGACCCGCCCGCGCCTGCTGATCCTCGACGAGCCGACCGCCGGGGTCGACATCGAGATCCGCCGCGGCATGTGGGACACCCTGCGCGAGATCAACGACGCCGGCACCACCATCATCCTCACCACCCATTACCTGGAAGAGGCCGAGCACCTGTGTCGCAACCTGGCGATCATCGACCACGGCAGCATCATCGCCCAGGGCCCGATGCGCACGTTGCTTTCGCGGCTGGACGTGCAGGGCTTCGTGCTCGATGTCGACGGCCCGCTGCCGGCCACGCTGCCGACGATCGACGGCACCACCCTGCTGGCCCGCGACGAGGACACCCTGGATATCGACATGCCCCGTGAAATGAACCTCAACCAGGTGTTTGTCGTACTCGATGCGGCCGGTATCCGGGTGCGCTCGATGCGGACCAAGAGCAACCGACTGGAGGAATTGTTCGTGCGTCTGGTGTCCCGGCCGGAGCAGTCCGCATGAGCCATCCCAACCTGGTCGCGCTGGGCACGATCGCCCGCCGCGAGATCAACCGCATCCTGCGCATCTGGGCCCAGACCCTGGTGCCGCCGGCGATCACCATGACCCTGTATTTCCTGATCTTCGGCGGCCTGATCGGCTCGCGGATCGGGACCATGGACGGCATCGGCTACATGGATTTCATCGTCCCTGGGCTGGTGATGATGAGCGTGATCCAGAACAGCTACGGCAACATCGCCTCCAGCTTCTTCGGCGCCAAGTTCAGCCGGTTCGTCGAGGAACTGCTGGTCAGCCCGATGCCGGACTGGGTGATTCTGGGCGGCTACGTCAGCGGCGCGGTGGTACGTGGCGTCGCGGTCGGCGCGATCGTGCTGGTCATCGCCACGCTGTTCACCGACGTCCACATCCCGCACCCGCTGGTGACCTTCACCACGGTACTGCTGGGAGCGACGATCTTCGCCCTGGCCGGCTTCGTCAACGCGGTGTTCGCGACCAAGTTCGACGATGTCGCGATCGTGCCGACCTTCATCCTGACCCCGCTGACCTACCTGGGCGGCGTGTTCTATTCGGTCAAGCTGCTGCCCGACTGGGCCCAGGCGGCGACCCACGCGAACCCGATCTTCTACATGGTCAATGCGTTCCGCTACGGGCTGCTGGGCGTGAG
>DATJBR010000041.1:0-2605 GCA_035515255.1 Lysobacter sp.
CGCAAGGGCAGGGATTCATCGCCGCGACCAGCTGGAACCGGGCCGGGAATTCCGAACTGCGTGCCGCGCGCGAGATCGTGACCACGCCCGATTCCAGCGGCTCGCGCAGCACTTCCAGCGCGCGCCGGCCCCATTCGGGCAGCTCGTCCAAAAACAACACGCCATTGTGGGCCAGGGAAATCTCGCCGGGCCGCGGATCCGCGCCTCCGCCGACCAGTGCCACCGCGCTGGCCGTGTGGTGCGGTGTGCGAAATGGACGTTCGCGCCAACGTGACGGGTCCAGGCCGCGGCCACTGATGGAGGCGATCGCGGCAGACTCCAGGGCCTCCTCTTCGCTGGCTTCGGGCAGCAGGCCGGGCAGCCGCGATGCCAGCAGGGTCTTGCCGCAGCCGGGCGGTCCGACCAGCAGCAGGTGATGGCCGCCGGCTGCGGCGACTTCCAGCGCCCTGCGCGCATGGGACTGCCCGCGCACGTCGCCAAGATCGGCGCTGCGATCGCGAACGGTCGGCAGCGCCATCGCCCGGGGCAGGGATTTGTGGCCGGTCAGCATCGCGCAGACTTCCAGCAAGGTGCGCGCGGTGCGTGCCTCGACCCGGCTGGCAAGGGCGGCCTCGGCCCCATTGCCGAGCGGCACAATCAGCTTGCGGCCGGCGTCGGCGGCCGCAAGCGCGGCCGGCAGCACGCCGTCGATCCCGCGCAACTCGCCGGTCAGGCCCAGTTCGCCGAGGAACTCATGCTCGGCCAATGCTTCCAGCGGGATCTGGCCACTGGCGGCCAGGATGCCCAGCGCGATCGGCAGGTCGAACCGGCCGCCGCTTTTGGGCAGGTCGGCCGGGGCCAGGTTGACCGTGATCCGGCGCGAGGGGAATTCGAACTGGGCGCACTGGATGGCCGCCCGCACCCGGTCCTTGGCTTCGCGCACGGCGGCTTCAGGTAATCCGACGATCGACATCGTCGGCAAGCCGCCGGCGAGGTGGACCTCGACCCGAACCGCAGGCGCGCGTACGCCCGATCGTGCACGGCTGTGCACGAGTGCCAGGTTCATCGGGGCGACTCAGTGGCGCGGTGTGGCGGAAGGCGTTGGCGCGGAAACGTCGGCCGTGGGCGATGGGCTGGCAGGCTGGGTCTGGGCTTCCAGCTCGGCGACCGTGCGCTGCAGCTGCTCCAGCTTCTCGCGCGTGCGCAGCAGCACCGCACGCTGCACCTCGAACTCCTCGCGGGTCACCAGATCCAGCCGCGACAGGCCGGTCTGCAGTACCGACTTGAAGTTCTGCTGCAGCTCGTCGCGGCTTTCGCGCAGGCCCTGGGGTACCAGGCCGCTGAGGCGGCGGGCAAGCTCATCGATGTGGTTCAGGTCGATCATGGCAACTCCTCCGGCAAGGATCCCAGCCTCGCGGGCTGTCCGGTCCGGCACCATAGGTGGCGGCCGCGATCGTCTGTCGGATAAATCCGGAGTGTCAATCCGGCACGTGGATATAGGGCGAGCGAAGCCGCTACTTTAGCCCAGACGCCAGCGCGCTTCGCGCTATTCTCGTCTCGCTGCCGCCACCCGGCACAATGCACACACTCCCGGAGACAGCCGATGAAGATGGTCATGGCCGTGATCAAGCCGTTCAAGCTCGACGATGTCCGCGAGGCGCTGGCCGAGGCCGGCGTGGCCGGCATCACCGCCACCGAGGTCAAGGGGTTCGGGCGCCAGAAGGGCCACACCGAGCTGTACCGCGGGGCCGAGTACGTGGTCGATTTCCTGCCCAAGATCAAGCTGGAAGTCGCCATCACCGACGACCAGGTCGATGGCGTGGTGGAGGCGATCATGAAGGCCGCCGGCACCGGCAAAATCGGCGACGGCAAGATCTTCGTCTGGGACCTGGACCGGGTTGTGCGGATCCGCACCGGCGAGCTGGACGGCGATGCGCTCTGATGCGGCGGGTCGGGATGCATCCAGGCCCGCATCGGGTCCATCGTCGGATGTAGAGGAAGCGCCGCTGGCGCGCGAGGTGCGTGGCTTCATCGTTCTGCTGGCGATGCTGCAGGGGCTGGTGTTGTGGCTGCTTTCAACCGGCAGCGAGCACGACTGGGGCTGGTTCAGCGGGATCGACGGTCTGGTCTGCTGGTACACGCTGGTGCTGTCGGTGCCGACCGCGATGGCGTTGTCGGTGCGGCGGCTGGACGAGGTGCGGTTCTGGCAGCAGGTCGCGCTGCTGGCGGTGGTGTTCCTCGGTCTGGCGTGGTGGGCCGGTCGCAGCGTGACAGGCGCGCCGGCGTTGGAGGCACAGCAGGTGCTGGCACCGTTCGGGGCGAGCATGGCGGTGGCGCTGTTCATCGCCCTGCCATACCTGCAGTGCCGGCTGCAGCATGGTCGCTGGTGCGCGCCTTATGTCGACCTGTTCGACCACGCCTGGCAGAACGCGCTGACCCTGCTGGTCACGCTGGCCTTCACCGGTATCTGCTGGATGGTGCTGATGCTGTGGGCCGGCCTGTTCAAGCTGATCGGGATCGACTGGTTCGCGGAACTGTTCCGGCAGGAGCCCTTCGTCTACCTCGCCACCGGCACCTTTGCCGGGCTGGGCGTGCTGCTGGGTCGCAGCGAGAAGCGGCCGATCCA
>DATJBR010000042.1:0-7866 GCA_035515255.1 Lysobacter sp.
GGCGACCGCGATGCCTTCCTCCGATGCCTTATGCGCGAGCATCGGGCCGCGAACGCAGTCGCCGATCGCCCAGACGCCATCCACGCCGGTGTGGTTGTGCGCGTCGACTTCGATCATGCCCCGCTGGTCGAGCCTGACGCCGGTACCGTCGGCAAGCAGGCCTTTGGTGGCGGCACGACGACCGACCGACACGAGCAGCTTGTCGACGACGATTTCCTGCTCGCCCTTGGCGTCGGTGTAGGACACATGCACGCCGTCCTTCTTGACTTCGGTCTTCGAGACCTTGGCGCCGAGGCGGATGTCCAGGCCCTGCTTCTTGAATTCCTTCGCCGCGGCCTTCGCGACCTCGGCATCGGCCGCGGCGAGGAAGTCGGGCAGGGCTTCGAGGATGGTGACTTCGCTGCCCAGGCGCTTCCAGACGCTGCCCAGCTCCAGGCCGATCACGCCGGCACCGATCACGCCCAGCCGCTTGGGCACCTCGGTGAAGTCCAGCGCGCCGACGTTGTCGACGATCCTGTCGCCGTCGAACTTGGCGAACGGCAGTTCAATGGAGTCCGAACCGGCGGCGATGATGACGTTGGCGGCCTTCAGCTCGACCTCGGAGCCGTCGTGCTGCTTCACCTTGACCACGTTGCCCGCGTGCAGGGTGCCGAAGCCGTAGAACGGTGTGACTTTGTTGGCCTTGAACAGCATCGTGATGCCGCCGGTGAACTGGCTCACGATCTTGTCCTTGCGCCCGATCATGACCTCGACGTCCATCGACGGCTTTTCCGCCGAGATGCCGTGGTCGGCGAACTGGTGGGTCAGGTTGTGGAACTGGCGCGAGCTGTCGAGCAGCGCCTTGGACGGGATGCAGCCCACGCGCAGGCAGGTACCGCCCAGCGCCGGCTTGCCGTCCTTGCCCAGTGCGGCGTCGATGCAGGCGGTCTTCAGGCCGAGCTGCGCGGCGCGGATCGCGGCCACGTAGCCGCCGGGACCGGCACCGATCACCACGACATCGAAGTTCTGTTGTTCACTCATCTCAAAGGATCCTTGGCTTGGTGCGGAAAGCCACCGGCCGACAGGCCGGGGCTCCGGAGGGACATGCTTCTACCGGTCGGGGAACGGCCGGAATTACATGCCCAGCAGCATGCGGTGCGGGTTTTCGAGCTGGTTCTTGATGTCCACCAGGAACAGCACCGCGTCCTTGCCGTCGATGATGCGGTGGTCGTAGCTCAGCGCGATGTACATCATCGGTGCGGCGATGACCTGGCCGTTCTCGACGATCGCCCGCTCCTTGATCGCGTGCATGCCCAGGATGGCGCTCTGCGGCGGGTTGATGATCGGGGTGGAGAACAGCGAGCCGAAGGTGCCGCCGTTGGTGATCGTGAAGGTGCCGCCCTGCAGGTCCTCCAGCTTCAGTCCGCCTTCGCGGGCCGCACGGGCGTAACCGTCGATGGCCTGCTCGACCTCGGCGAAACCCATCGACTCGGCGTTGCGCAGCACCGGCGTGACCAGGCCCTTGTCGGTGGAGACGGCAATCGAGATGTCCGAATAGCCGTGGTAGATGATGTCCTTCTCATCGATCGAGGCGTTGACCAGCGGGTAGCGCTGCAGCGCGTTGGCGGCGGCCTTCACGAAGAAGCTCATGAAGCCCAGCTTGATGCCGTAGGCTTTCTGGAACGCTTCGCCCTGCGACTTGCGCATGGCCATGACGGCCGACATGTTGACCTCGTTGGAGGAGGTCAGCATCGCGGTGGAGTTCTTCGACTCCATCAGGCGCTCGGCGATGCGCTGGCGCATGCGGGTCATCGGTACGCGCTCTTCCGGACGCGCGCCGCCTGCCTTGCCCACGCCGGCGTTGCGGGCGTAGTTCAGCAGGTCTTCCTTGGTCACCGCGCCGCGACGGCCGGTGCCTTCGACATTGGCCGGATCGATGCCTTCCTTGTTCGCGGTGAAGCGAGCGCCTGGCGGCAGGTCGGCCGACTTGGCAGCGGCAGGTGCGGCAGCCGGAGCGGCGGCAGCGGGTGCCGGCTTGGCGGCTTCGGCGGGTTTGGCTTCTGCGGCGGGCGCGGCGCCGGCTTCCACGATGGCCAGCAACTGCTCGCTGGTCACCGTCGCACCGGTGTCGAACTTGATTTCCTTCAGCACGCCGTCGACCGGCGACGGAACCTCCAGCACGACCTTGTCGGTTTCGAGGTCGACCAGGTTCTCATCGCGCCGGACCGCATCGCCGGGCTTCTTGTGCCAGGTGGCGATGGTGGCGTCGGAGACGGATTCGGGCAGAACCGGAACTTTGATCTCGGTGCTCATGGGGAAGGCATCCTGGGTAACTTGTTGAGTGGGACGAATGGCGAGGGGTGTATCGGTTGGGTGACGGGCAATCCCGCCCAACCGGCAATAAACGGTGTGGCACAGGCCACTGACTATAAGCCGGCCCGGAATCGACCGGGCCGGCTCATGTCGGACTCACTCCGCGGACGACTCGCCCTGGAGCGGGTTGACCAGTGCATCGGCCACGAGCTGGGTCTGCTCGATCACGTGATCGGACATGTGACCGGCGGCCGGCGACGGCGAACTGCTGCGGCCGGCGTAATGCAGTGCCTGCTTGGCCGTCACGCAAACGGTGAGGTGGTGGCGGATCTGGTACCACGCACCCTGGTTCTGCGGTTCTTCCTGGCACCAGACGACGTCCTTGGCCGAGGTGTAGCGCTTGAGCTCGGTGGTCAGCGCCTCGCGCGGGAACGGATACAGCTGTTCCACGCGGATGATGGCCACGTCGTCGGCACCACGCTTGATCGTGTCCTCCAGCAGGTCGTAATAGACCTTGCCGCCGCACACCACGACCCGCTTGACCTTCTTCGGGTCGGCCTTGGCATCCGGGATCAGGGTCTGGAAACCGCCGTTGGACAACTCGTCCAGCGACGACACGGCCAGCTTGTGGCGCAGCAGCGACTTGGGCGTCATCACCACCAGCGGCTTGCGGGTCTGCATGTGCATCTGGCGACGGATCATGTGGTATGCCTGCGCCGGAGTGGTCGGCGTGCACACCATCATGTTGTCCAGCGCGCACAACTGCAGGAAGCGCTCAAGGCGTGCCGAGCTGTGCTCCGGGCCCTGGCCTTCGTAGCCGTGCGGCAGGAACAGCGCCAGCCCGCACAGGCGGCCCCACTTGGCCTCGCCGGAGGACAGGAACTGGTCGATGACGACCTGCGCGCCGTTGGCGAAGTCGCCGAACTGCGCTTCCCAGATGGCCAGCGTGTCCGGGTCGGCGGTGGCGTGGCCGTACTCGAACGCCATCACCGCTTCCTCGCTGAGCAGGGAATCGATGATCTCCACGTCCATCGGGTCCTGCACCAGCTCGCGCAGCGGCAGGTAGTAGTCGTCGGTGGTCTGCTCGTGCAGGATCGCGTGGCGGTGGAAGAACGTGCCGCGGCCGCAATCCTGGCCGACCAGGCGCAGCTTGTAGCCTTCGCTGAGCAGGCTGGCGTAGGCCAGGTTCTCGGCGAAGCCCCAGTCGCCGGCCTGCTCGCCGACGGCCATCTTGCGACGGTCCTCGTAGATCTTGGCCACGCGCGGGTGCAGCTTGACCTCGGCCGGGATCGCGTTGATCCCCTTGGCGAGCTGCTTGAGGTTGTCGGCGTCGAACGTCGTGTCGACCACATCCGACAGCTTGCCCGTCAGGAATTTGGTCCAGTCGACGGTGAACTCGTCGGGCTTGACGGTGACCAGTTCGGTGGTGACCTCGCCGGCGTCGAGCTTGTCGCGGTAGTTGTCGACGACTGCCTGCGCATCCGCAGCCGACAGGGTGCCTTCGGCCACCAGCTTCTCGGCGTAGAGCTCGCGTGGGGTCTTGTGTTGGCGGATCACCTGGTACATGACCGGCTGGGTGGCGGCGGGCTCGTCGGCCTCGTTGTGACCGTGGCGGCGGTAGCAGACCAGGTCGATGACCACGTCCTTGCCGAAGGTGTTGCGGAAATCCAGCGCGAGCTCGGCACAGAACGCGACCGCTTCCGGGTCGTCGCCGTTCACGTGCAGGATCGGCGCGCCGACCATCTTGGCCACGTCGGTGCAGTACAGGGTCGAGCGGGCGTCCTCGCGGGCGCTGGTGGTGAAGCCGACCTGGTTGTTGACCACGATGTGGACCGTGCCGCCGACCCGGAAACCGCGGGCCTGCGACATCTGGAACAGCTCCATCACCACGCCCTGGCCGGCGAAAGCGGCGTCGCCGTGGATCAGGATCGGCAATACCTGCTGGCGGCTGTCGCCACCGCGCCGGGTCTGGCGCGAGCGCACCGAACCGGCCACGACCGGATCGACGATTTCCAGGTGCGAGGGGTTGAACGCCAGGGCGAGATGCACCGGGCCGCCGGGGGTGGCGATATCGGCGCTGAAGCCCATGTGGTACTTCACGTCGCCGGCGTGGGCCAGCTCGTTGTGGTCGAACTTGCCTTCGAACTCGTCGAACAGCTTGCGCGGGGACTTGCCCAGCGTGTTGACCAGCACGTTGAGGCGGCCGCGGTGGGCCATGCCGATCACCACGTCCTTGGCGCCCTGCTCACCGGCACGGCGGATGGTGGTGTCCATCAACGGGATCAGTGCGTCGCCTCCTTCCAGCGAGAAGCGCTTCTGGCCGACGTACTTGGTGTGCAGGTAGCGCTCCAGCCCTTCCGCGGCGGTCAGGCGGTCCAGGATCCGGCGCTTGTCGTCGGCGCTGCGGCCGTACTTGCCGCCGGCCTTTTCCAGCCGCTCGTAGACCCAGCGACGTTGCTGGGCATCGGCGATGTGCATGAACTCGCTGCCGATCGAGCCGGTGTAGGTCGCCTTGAGCAGGCTGAGCAGGTCGCCCAGCTTCATCCGGTCCTTGCCTGCAACGCCGCCTGTGCTGAACTCGTCGGCCAGGTCACTGCCGGACAGGCCGTGGAAACCGAGGTTGAGATCCGGGGCGTCCGGCTTCTCCACCAGTCCCAGCGGATCGATGTCGGCACCCAGGTGGCCGCGCGAGCGATAGGCGGTGATCAGCTTGCCGACGAAGCGTTCGCGCTCGTCCGCGGTGCCCGATTCCCCGGCGCCCGGCTTTCCGGCGTGCCTGGCGGCCTCGATGATGCTGTCGATGACGGCCGAATGCGGCACGTCTCCGGCTTCGCGACCCAGGAAGCCGTCGAAATAGGCTTTCCATTCGGCCCCGACGCTATCGGGAGAGACCAGGTACTGCTCGTACAGGTCTTCAATATAGGCGCCGCTGGTACCCAGCTGCGATGACTGCGAGAACTGCTTCAGGAGATTGGCCACGATGGCGTCGCTAAACTCGAAAGAGGGAAGGGAGGTGTTTCGGGTGACCCAAAAACCGCTTTCCAGACACCCGAAGCCCCGAATTATAGCCGTTCGGGCAGACGGGGCGGCGGCGGAAGTTGGCGGAAACGGGCAAATGGGACGCGCTGTTGCATGGATGCGGGCGTCTGGGTTCGCCCCTGTTCAGTTAGCGATGTGAAACCGGTCAGATTCCCAATACCCGGTATTCGATGCAGGGTCGGGAGCGCTCCCAGACGGCGTCGAAGGTGGTTTTCAACTGACGTGCCCGTGCCGGGGCATCGAGGCGGGTCTCGCCTTCCAGCCGCGCGGCGAGCGGGCGGAAGTAATAACCGCCGCGGTCGTTGGCAAGGTACGCCGATGGGTAGGACTGGTCGCCCGGCTCCTCGATGGCGCGGAATGCGAACACACTGGGCAGGCGTTGGGAAAGCGTGATCAGCGGCGACAGCGTGCGCTGCGGAGTGGCCGGATCGTGCAGCAGGATCCGCGTCTCGCCTTGGCCGACAGCGAAGCGGCGCAGGGCTTCCAGCACTTCGGGCGCGTCGAGCAGGCCGGGATCCAGCTCACGGCTGTAGATGATCAGCTGGCGTCGGGCGCTGTCGATCACGCCCAGGGTCGCTGCAATGGCGGCCGCGCGCGATGCCACCGGATTGTCCGCGTCCAGCAGGGTGCGCATGGCCTGATGTTCGATGCCGGCTTCCTGGAACCGCTCGCCGTGCGGCAGGAAACCATGACGCGCGTAGAAGCCGATCGCCTGCACCTGGGCATGCAGGGACAACTCCGGCCAACCCAGGTCGCGGCCCCGGTCGATCAGAACGCGCAGCAGTGCATCGCCGACGCCGCGTCCGCGCCATTCGGCCAGTACCGCCATCCGGCCGATGCTGCGGTCGGGGGTGAGCCGGCCCGTGCCGATCGGGTTGCCGTTGCAGTCGCGGGCGATGACGTGGTGACAACGCGGATCCAGTTCGTCCCATTCCAGTGCCAGAGGAACGCCCTGTTCACGCACGAACACGGTTTCCCGGACGGCGCGCAGGTCCGTCAGGCCGATGTCGTAGTCGATCGGTTCGACACGAAAAGCGGACGCCGGGCTCATGCGTCCTCGTCCTCGTCCTCGTCGAGTGCGAGGTGGTAATGGCCGGCTTGGATGAGGCCGAAGACGCAGTTGCGGCCCGCTTCGGACAGGGCGGCGTACGTCGTGCCATCGAGGACCGCGGTGTTCGCGATGAGTTTTGCATCGGCCACCGGCAACGAGTGGCCTTCGCCATTGGCATGCAAGCGCGCGCCGCTGGCGGACTTGCGCCAGGCCATCCGTGAGTACGGGTGGCGATGCAGGGCGGCGCCGTGCTGCAGGTCCCATTCGATCTCGATGCGCGAGCGCGGCAGCTCGCCCGGCGGCAGCTCCGGCGGGATCACATCGACCGCGTTGCGGTAAACGGTGATGAAGTTGCCGAACCAGTCGCCCAGTTGTTCCGGGTCGCTGGTGCGCAACAGGTCCAGGGCGACGATCACCCGCGTCATCGCGGCGGCATCGATCTCGCCGGGATCGGCGGCGGGCGTGAGGTCGGGGTCGCGGTAACGCAGCGAGTCGTCCCCGGTCGCGGCCAGCGTGTCGACCAGGTCGCCGAGCAACTCCGCCGCCGACGGTGCGCGCATGCCGAACGAGAAGGTCAGGCACGCGTCCTCGGCGACGCCGTGGTGGGGTACTCCCGGTGGCAGGTAGAGCATGTCGCCGGGGCCGAGCACCCAGTCGTGGCTGGGGGTGAACTGCCGCAGCAGCCGCAGTTCGACGTCGTCGCGGAAATCCAGCGGCGGGCTGTCGGTCGCATCGATCTGCCAGCGACGATGGCCGACGGCCTGCAGCAGGAACACGTCGTACTGGTCGACATGCGCGCCCACCGATCCGCCCGGCGCGGCAAACGACACCATCACGTCGTCGATCCGCCAGCGCGGCAGGAAGCTGAAGTGGCGGATCAGGTCGGCGACGTCGACATCCCATTTGTCCACGTCCTGCACCAGCAAGGTCCAGTCCTGACGCGGCAGGTCCGGGAACATCTCCTCCGGGAACGGCCCGTGCTGGACTGTCCAACGGTCGTTCGCCCGGTCGTGCGAGATCAGCCGTGACAGCGCACCGTCCTCGCAGGCCAGTCCGGCGAGGTCGTCCGGCTGCATCGGCGAGACAAGGTCGGGAAAGGCATTGCGGATCAGCAGCGGCTTCTTCTGCCAGTAGTCGCGCAGGAAGTCGGCCGCTGGCATGCCGAGGAAATGCTTCGCGCTGGCATGGACTTCGATCATGGGGTGCCGTGGTTCTTTTCGTCTTGCAGGCGCCGTTCGAGGCTGGTGCGTGCGTTGTCGGCGTAGCGCGTGCATGCGTTGGCATCGATCAGTAGTGATTTGCCGTCGACGCGTGCGAACAGGTCGGAGGCCAGTGGATGCGGCGAAATCAGGATGTCGCAGGGCAGTGACGCAACCGTATCAATGCTGCGGTGGAACGCGGCGAGGTAGTCCGCGTGACCGGAAAAACGGTAGGTCTTGTCTGAGATTGCGCTCAGGCTGTCCGCATAGACCATCTGCAGGCAA
>DATJBR010000043.1:0-3110 GCA_035515255.1 Lysobacter sp.
CAACTGACGAGTCTGTGAGGGTGCGTGTTTCCGACGGCGGCGCCCGCGCCAACCGTGGCCGGGCTTTCAGCGAATCAGTTGAGTAGCGGTGCCAGCGCAGTCCAGACGTGGTCGCGCAGTTGCGGCTGCACGGCGGCGGTCGGGTGCAGATTGTCGGCCTGGTAAGCGTCGCGGTCGGTCGCGATCGGGGCCAGCAGGAACGGCAGCAGGGCGACATGGAAACGGTCGGCGAGGTTGCGGTAGTTGGCCTCGAACGCGCGGGTGTAGGCCGGGCCCAGATTCGGCGGCATCTGCATGCCGACCAGCAGCACTTTCGCGCCCGCGCCGTGGGCGGCGCCGATCATGTAGGCGAGGTGGTTGGCGCTTTGCTGCGTAGGCAGTCCGCGCAGGCCGTCGTTGGCGCCCAGTGCGATCACGACCACGTCGGGACGTTCCCGGACCAGTGCGTCGACGATCCGCGCCGCGCCACCGGCGGTGGTCTCGCCGCTGATGCTGGCATTGACCACGCGCCAGCCGGGCTTCTCACCGGCGATCCGCCGGGCAGTCAATGCGACCCAGCCCTGTTCGGCCGCCATGCCGTAGCCGGCCGAGAGTGAATCGCCCATCACCAGTACGGTGTGGGCGGCGGGTGCTGCGGCCTGCGCAAACGGGGCGATTGCCAGCAGCAACAGGAGGGCCACACATTGAATACGACGGTGCCAAGCCGCATATCCCGCTGTCATCGTTGCTGCTGTCGCGGTTCGTGTCGTCATCGTTGGTGTGGTCGCTGCTGGTGCCGTCACGTTCCGGATTCCATCTTCTGCCTCATTTTTTTTCCACCTTGGCGCAGCGCAGGTCCGCGCCTCCAGGAGCCATCATGGCCAATCGTTCTGCCGCCGTTGCTGAAACCTCGATCCGACCTGTCTCCGCCACGTCGACGTTTGCGCTGGAAGTCAGCGGGCTGGGCAAGCGGGTGCCTCTGCCGTCGGGCGAGCTGACCATCCTCGATGGGGTCGACTTCAGCATCGCGCAAGGCGACACGGTGGCGATCGTCGGTGCATCGGGTTCGGGCAAGAGCACGCTGCTGTCGCTGATGGCCGGTCTGGATACGCCCAGCAGCGGTGAAGTGGTTCTCGACGGCGAGGCGCTGTCGGCGCTCGACGAGGACGGTCGGGCGCGGGTGCGCGGAGCGAAGGTCGGCTTCGTGTTCCAGAACTTCCAGCTGCTGCCGTCGCTGACCGCATTGGAAAACGTGATGCTGCCGCTGGAGCTGCGCGGCGACCGCGATGTCGAAACCCCGGCCCGCGCGATCCTGCTGCAGGTCGGTCTGGGCGAGCGCCTGGGCCATTACCCGCGCCAGCTGTCGGGCGGCGAGCAGCAGCGCGTCGCGCTGGCCCGCGCGTTCGTGACCCGGCCGTCGTTGCTGTTCGCCGACGAGCCCACCGGCAACCTCGACAGCCACACCGGGCAGGCGATCATCGAGTTGCTGTTCGCGCTCAATGCGCAGGCCGGCACGACCCTGGTGCTGGTAACCCATGACGAGCACCTCGCCCAGCGCTGCGGCCAGCGGCTGCGCCTGGACGGCGGCCGGCTGGTGGCACACGAGTCGCAGGCGGCATGAAGGCCTCTTCCAACGGCGTGCACGCGCATCGCGGCAACGGCGTGATGAAGATTGCTGCAATGGCCTGGCGGCAGTTACGCCGCGACCTCAAGGCCGGTGACGTGCGCATCCTGCTCGCCGCGCTGGTGCTGGCGGTGCTGGCGGTGACCGCGGTCGGCTTCGTTACCGATCGCGCCGAACGCGCGCTGGCCATCGAGGCCAACCGCCTGCTCGGCGGTGATGCGGTGGTGCGCGGCGATGCGCCGATCGGCGCGGTGCTCGAACAGGCGGCGCGCGCGACCGGTTTGCAGCGTGCGGACACGGTCGAGCTCAACACGATGATCAGCGTCGGCGAGGGCAGCAACGCGCGGCTTCAGCTGGGCGACCTGCGCGCACTGGGCGACGGATTTCCGCTGCGTGGCGCGTTCCGCATTGTCGGTAGCGATGGCATCGAGCATGACGCGGCCGGCGTTCCTGCCCCCGGTACGGCCTGGCTCAGCCGCGCCGGTGCCGACACACTGGACGCGCGGATCGGCGACACCCTCGGCATCGGTGAGTCGCGTCTGACGCTGGCGGCGCTGGTGGTCGCCGAGCCCGATGCGGCGCTGGACTATTTCAACATCGCGCCAAAGGTGTTCGTGAATCTTGGCGATCTGGCGGCAACCGGATTGGTGCAGGAAGGCAGCCGCATCCGCTACCGGCTGGTGGTCGCAGGCGAGCCGGGCGCGGTGGAAAAGTTCGTCGCTACAGCCAAGCCGGCACTGGCGCGCGGCCAGCGGCTGGAGACGGTCGCCGATGCGCGCCCGGAGATCCGTTCCGCACTGGATCGCGCCGGCCGCTTCCTCGGCCTGGCGGCGCTGGTGTCGGTGGTGTTGGCCGCGGTCGCGGTTGCGATGGCCGCGCGCCAGCACAGCGAGCGGCATCTGTCGGGCACTGCGGTGATGCGTTGCCTGGGCGCCAGTCAGGCGACGCTGGCCGGCATCCACATCGGCGAGTTGCTGATGCTGGGCCTGATCGCCAGCACGGTCGGCGTCGGTCTGGCGCTGGCGTTGCAGTGGGGCATCGGCCTGTGGCTGGAGCCGATGCTGGGCATGGCGATTCCGTCCGCCGGCTGGATGCCGGCGCTGCAGGGATACGGTGTCGGCCTGGTCGTGCTGCTCGCGTTCGGCGCGCCGCCCGTGCTGGCGCTGCGCCGGGTGCCGGCTTTGCGGGTATTGCGCCGCGACCTCGACCCGACCGAACCCAGCGCGTGGCTGGTGATGGCGACCGGGCTGGTCGGGCTGGGCGCGCTGCTGTGGTGGAAGGCCGGCTCGGCGGCATTGGGCAGCGCGATGCTGGTCGGCATCCTCGCCACGCTCGCGGTGCTGTCGGCGCTGGCCTGGGGGCTGATCGTGCTGTTGCGCGCCGTGCGCTCGCGCCTGCGTGGCAGCCTGCGGTACGGGCTGGCCAACGTCAGCCGCCGCCCGGTCACCAGCATCGCCCAGGTCGCATCGCTCGGACTGGGGCTGATGGCGCTGCTGCTGCTGACCTT
>DATJBR010000044.1:0-4754 GCA_035515255.1 Lysobacter sp.
CTATCCGGTCGGCATCGTCGCCAACAATGGCATCCTGTTTGCCGAGAGCGCGCTCAAGGGCGCGCATTTCATCGAGCTGTGCAACCAGCGCGGCATCCCGCTGGTGTTCCTGCAGAACATCACTGGCTTCATGGTCGGCAAGAAGTACGAGCAGGCCGGCATCGCCAAGGACGGGGCCAAGATGGTCACCGCGGTGGCGTAGTACGGGTTGCCCTGGCTCTCGTACTGGTCGCGGATCGGCGCCTTGAAAGCCTCTTCCTCGTCCGCGGTCCACACGCCGCCTCGTGCCTCGATGCCATCGCGCCGCACGGTGGCCAATACGCTGGCCGCCTGCTCGCCGCCCATCACCGAGATGCGCGCATTCGGCCACATCCACAGGAAGCGCGCGCCGTAGGACCGGCCACACATCGCGTAGTTGCCGGCGCCGAAGCTGCCGCCGATCACCACGGTGAACTTGGGCACATGCGAGCACGCCACCGCGGTGACCATCTTGGCCCCGTCCTTGGCGATGCCGGCCTGCTCGTACTTCTTGCCGACCATGAAGCCGGTGATGTTCTGCAGGAACACCAGCGGGATGCCGCGCTGGTTGCACAGCTCGATGAAATGCGCGCCCTTGAGCGCGCTCTCGGCAAACAGGATGCCGTTGTTGGCGACGATGCCGACCGGGTAGCCGTGGATATGCGCGAAGCCGGTGACCAGGGTCTTGCCATAGCGCGCCTTGAACTCCTGGAACCGGCTGCCGTCGACGACGCGTGCTATCACCTCGCGGATGTCGAACGGGCGGCGGGTGTCCTTCGGCACGACGCCGTACAGCTCTTCGGCGGCGAACAACGGCTCGCTCGCGGGCTGCTCCGCGACTGGCAGGATCTTCTTGCGGTTGAGCGTGCCGACGATGTCGCGCGCGATCTGCAACGCGTGGCGATCGTCCTGGGCGAGGTGGTCGGCGACCCCGGAGATCGAGGTGTGTACGTCAGCGCCGCCCAGCGTTTCGGCATCGACGATCTCGCCGGTGGCGGCCTTCACCAGCGGCGGTCCACCGAGGAAGATCGTGCCCTGTTCCTTGACGATGATCGATTCATCGCTCATTGCCGGAACATAGGCGCCGCCCGCCGTGCAGCTGCCCATCACGACGGCGATCTGCGGGATGTTTTCCGCGCTCATCCGGGCCTGGTTGTAGAAAATCCGGCCGAAGTGTTCCTTGTCGGGAAACACCTCGTCCTGCAGCGGCAGGAACGCGCCACCGGAGTCGACCAGGTAGATGCAGGGCAGGTGGTTCTCGCGGGCGATCTCCTGCGCCCGCAAGTGCTTTTTGACCGTCATCGGGAAATAGGTGCCGCCCTTGACCGTGGCGTCATTGGCGACCACCACCACTTCCTGGCCCTGCACACGGCCGATGCCGCAGACCATGCCGGCGGCGGGTGCGTCGTCGTCGTACATGCCTTCGGCGGCCAGCGGCGCGATTTCCAGGAACGGCGAGCCGGCATCAAGCAGGGCGGTAATGCGGTCGCGCACCAGCAACTTGCCACGGGCGGTGTGCCGGTCGCGCGCCTTGTCGCCGCCCCCCTGCGCCGCGCGGACCAGACGCGCATCCAGTTCGTCCACCAGCGCCCGGTGATAGGCGACGTTGTCCCTGAAATCCTGCGAGCGGGGGTCGAGGGCTGAACTCAATGCGGGCATGCGGCAATCGGGAGGTGACGGGAGACCGCACAGGATAACCGTACGCGTCGATTCCGTTCGGCGGATGGAGATTTGCCCGGTACCGGCTGGGTCGCCGTGCCTCGGGAACAGAAAGGACGAAGCCCGCGTTGGGCGGGCCTCGTCGGGTATCACTGGTTACTTCCGGCGGAAAAAATCAATTGCCGTCTTCAGCCTTTTTCGCTGCTGCGGCAGCTTCGGCCTCGGCCTTCTCCTGCTTCATCTTCTCGGCGAGCTTGTCGGCGGTGCTGCCGATCTTGTCGGCTGCGCTGGCTTTGCCTTCCTCGTACGCCTGCCTTACCGAATCGGTGGACTCGTCGACGGCAGCGGCCGTGGAAGAGGCGGCATCCCGGGTTGCGTCTGCCGCATTCTGGCCAGCTTCTGCCGCGGAACTGGCGGCTTCGTGGGCGGCATCGGCAGCGTCCTGGGCTGCGGAGTCGACGCTGGCGGCAGCGGCATCGGTGGCCGAGCCCGCGGCGGCGGCTGCTTCGTCACCGGCCGCGCGAGCCTGCTCGGCAGCTTGCTGGGCCTTCTGGTCCGCCGTGGGTGAGTTGCAGGCGGCGAGGGCGAAAACGCTGGCAGCAAGCACAAGGGTGATTTTGTGGTTCATGGTTGAGGCTCCTGGAAGGTCGGCAGTGGAACTGCGTTGAGGCGCCGGTTCTGCCGGCGGCCGAACTATCGACGCCGCCCCCGTAAAGCAATGTGAAGAAAGCCCGTGAAACGCATAAAAGAAGCGCATGAAAAAAGCCGCCGGGGAAACCCCGGCGGCCTTCATGAAGCGCGTAACTGAAGCCGTATTACTGGCCGTCGGCCACGTCTTCCGCAGCGTCCTTGGCCTGCGAAGCGGCGTCGGCTGCATTCTCGGCAGCGTCGGCAGCAGCATCGGCACCGGCGGTGTCGGTGGCGGCAGCAGCGGCGTCAGCCGAAGTGGCGGCAGCGTCGGCAGCCGCAGCAGCGGTGTCGGCAGCAGCCTGGGCGGCGTCAGCGGCCATCTCGTCGCCAGTGGCGGCGGCGGTGGCGGCAGCGTCGGACGCTTCGGTAGCAGCGGTCGAGGCGGCGGCAGCAGCGTCGTCAGCCTGCTGGGTGTTGGAGCAGGCAGCCAGGGCAAAGCCCATAGCCAGGGCAAGCAGCGCCTTGTTGAAAGTCATGGTGTATCCCTCGTCGTTTGAAATATCGGCAACGCGCAATTGCGCGCCGGTAACATGATGACAAGCCGTTTGCGCGTGTCAAGCGGCTGGCCTTCCTTTTTTTAGCGATATGGCGTTAGCTGTTTGGCTGCCGTTGGGAATTGATGCGGCAAACGCTCATTTCCGTGGCTGGTGTCAGGGCAGTTCGATGGCGATGGCCGTGGCCTCGCCACCGCCGATGCACAGCGAAGCGACACCGCGCTTGCCGCCACGCGCGCGCAGCGCGTTGATCAATGTCACCACCAGGCGCGCACCGCTGGCACCGATCGGATGGCCCAGGGCGACAGCGCCGCCATGCACGTTGACCTTGTCATGCGCAATGCCGAGGTCCTTCATCGGCGCCATCGCGACGCAGGAAAACGCTTCGTTGATCTCGAACAGATCGACATCCGCGACTTTCCAGCCGGCCTTGGCCAGCACGTTGGAAATCGCGGTGACCGGCGCGGTGGTGAACCATTCCGGTGCCTGCGAATGGGTGGCGTGGGCAACGATGCGCGCCAGCGGCTTGAGGCCGCGTGCGGCAGCATCTTCGGCGGACATCAGCACGGTCGCGGCGGCACCGTCGGAGATCTTCGACGACGAGGCGGCGGTCAGCACGCCTTCCTTGCCGAACGCAGCGCGCAGGCCCGGGATCTTCGCGGTGTCGATCTTGCCCGGCTCCTCGTCGCTGTCGACGACGACCTCGCCCTTGCGGGTCTTGACGGTGACCGGGACGATCTCGTCCTTGAAGCTGCCGTCGGCCTGGGCGGCCTTGGCGCGGTTGACGCTTTCGGCGGAAAACGCATCCAGCGCGGCGCGATCGAAGCCGTACTCGTTGCAGGCCATGTCGCCGAACACGCCCATCGCCTTGCCGTCATACGGGTTGGTCAGGCCGTCGTAAGCCATGTGGTCGATGAACTCGGTGCTGCCATAGCGGATGCCGGTGCGCGAGCCGTTGAGCAGGTGCGGGGCATTGGTCATCGACTCCATGCCGCCGGCGACGACGACCTTCGCCGAACCGGCCTTGATCAGGTCGTGGCCGAACATGATCGCCTTCATGCCCGATCCGCAGACCTTGTTGATGGTGGTGCAGCCGGCCGAGGCGGGCAGTCCCGCGCCCAGCGCGGCCTGGCGGGCCGGAGCCTGGCCGAGGCCGGCCGGCAGCACGCAACCCATGATGACTTCGTCGACCTGGTCGACAGGCAGGCCGGCGTGTTCCAGCGCGCCGCTGATCACGGCCGAGCCGAGGGTCGGCGTCGGCACGCCGGTGAACTGGCCGAGGAAGGAACCGATGGCGGTGCGCTTGGCACCGACGATGACGACGTCGCTCATGGCGGACTCCAGTGACGGGCCGGGACAGGGGCCCGAATGGACTGATTATGCGGCCGGATGTTGCATTGCGACAAACCGGCGCTGACGGGGGTGTGGCTATCGTTGCACCGCAGCGGCTTTGCCCGGGTGATTTCGATTGCCGGCGCCGCTGGCGATTGTGGCGGGACCGAGGATCGACTAAAACACTTGGGGGAATGCGCCGGTATGAAATGCCGGTGCGAGGCGCCACTCAGGAATTGCCAAGGGGAACTCGATGAAGTCGCAGGAAAGCATGCAGGCCCGCGCATGGCGGGCATGTCTGGTGGGAGCGGGGGTGCTGGCGCTGTCAGCATGCGGCGGCGGTGGTTCGTCGAACGTCAAGGTCGATCCGCCACCACCGCCGACACAGACGCCCGATCCCGGTCCGCAGCCGGACTTCGATGCCCACCTGGTGCTGACCAACACCAAGGCGGCGCACGCTGCCGGCTATACCGGCAAGGGCGTCACGATCGGCCTGCTCGACAGCGGTATCCGTCGCGACCATCCGACCCTGTCCGGGCGGGTCAAGCAGAGCTTCATCTA